>JBEEJP010000249.1:0-3015 GCA_041169125.1 Pseudomonadota bacterium | reverse complement strand
AAGAAGCTTGCGGCGTGAGCCCAGAGCAAATGCTCAAAGTGGCCACGATGCTGCACGAAAACAACCCCGGCACCATCGTGTGGTGTATGGGCCAAACCCAGCACAGCATTGGTAATGCGATGGTGCGCGCGTCATGTATCTTGCAGTTGGCCTTGGGCAACGTTGGCAAGAGTGGTGGTGGCACCAACATCTTCCGTGGCCACGACAACGTGCAAGGCGCCACCGACGTGGGCCCCAACCCCGATTCATTGCCTGGCTACTACGGCATCGTCGAAGGTTCATGGAAACACTTCGCCAAAGCGTGGGGTGTGGAATTCGATTGGCTCAAAGGCCGCTTTGCCAACCCCGGCATGATGTCCAAGCCTGGCATTACTGTGTCGCGCTGGATCGACGGTGTGTTGGAGAAGAACGAACTCATCGACCAAGACAGCAACCTCAAGGGCGTGTTCTATTGGGGCCATGCCCCCAACTCGCAAACCCGTGGTTTGGAAATGAAACGCGCCATGGACAAGCTTGACTTGTTGGTGGTGGTCGATCCCTACCCATCGGCCACAGCAGCCATGGCTGCCATGCCCGGTAAAGCCGAAGACCTCAACCCCAACCGTGCGGTGTACCTCTTGCCCGCAGCCACGCAGTTTGAAACCAGTGGTTCGGCCACGGCATCGAACCGCTCCATCCAATGGCGTGAGAAAGTCATCGAGCCCTTGTGGGAGAGCCGTTCTGACCACATGATCATGTATCAGTTGGCACAAAAACTGGGCTTTGGTCCAGAGTTGGTCAAGAACTACAAGCTGCAAAAAGTCAAAGGCATGGATGAACCCATGGTCGAAGACATCTTGCGCGAAATCAACAAGTCGGTGTGGACCATTGGCTACACCGGCCAAAGCCCAGAGCGCTTGAAAGCGCACATGCGCAACATGCACCTCTTTGACGTCAAGACCTTGAAGTCCAAAGGCGGCAAAGACAAAGAAACGGGCTATGACTTTGGTGGCGACTATTTCGGTTTGCCATGGCCTTGTTACGGCACGCCCGAGCTCAAGCACCCAGGCTCGCCCAACCTGTACGACACCTCCAAACACGTCATGGACGGCGGCGGTAACTTCCGCGCCAACTTCGGTGTGGAAAAAGACGGCAAGAACTTGTTGGCTGAAGATGGCTCGCACTCCAAAGGCGCAGACATCACCACCGGCTACCCCGAACTCGACCACGTGTTGCTCAAGAAACTCGGCTGGTGGGGCGAACTCACCGATGCTGAAAAAGCATTAGCCGAAGGCAAGAATTGGAAGACCGACAACTCGGGCGGCATGATCCGTGTGTTCATGCAAAACCACGGCTGCCATCCGTTTGGTAACGCCAAAGCGCGTGCTGTGGTGTGGAACTTCCCAGACCCCATCCCACAACACCGTGAGCCTTTGTACGGCACACGCCCCGACTTGGTGGAAAAGTACCCCACCCACGCCGACAAGAAAGCCTTCTGGCGCTTGCCCACCTTGTACAAAACCGTGCAAGACAAAAACGTGGCCGAGAAAGTGCACGAGAAATTCCCGCTCATCCTCACCTCCGGTCGTTTGACCGAGTACGAAGGCGGCGGCGAAGAGACCCGTTCCAACCCTTGGTTGGCCGAGTTGCAGCAAGAAGCGTTTGTGGAAATCAACCCCAAAACAGCAGCAGAGCGTGGCATTCGCAACGGCGAGCGCGTGTGGTTGAAGAGCCCCACGGGCGCACGTTTGAACGTGCAAGCCTTGGTCACCGAGCGTGTGGACACCGGCACGGTTTGGATGCCTTTCCACTTCTCGGGTCGTTGGCAAGGTGAAGACTTGCTCAAGTACTACCCCAAAGGCGCAGCGCCTGTGGTGCGTGGTGAAGCGGTCAACACAGCCACCACGTATGGCTACGACAGCGTCACCATGATGCAAGAGACCAAGACCACCGTTTGCAACATCGAACGCGCCTAAGGAGAAACGACATGGCACGCATGAAATTTATTTGTGACGCAGAGCGTTGCATCGAGTGCAACGGTTGCGTCACCGCTTGTAAAAACGAACACGAAATCCCGTGGGGCGTGAACCGTCGCCGCGTGGTCACCTTGAACGATGGTGTGCCCGGCGAGAAATCCATCTCAGTCGCGTGTATGCATTGCTCCGACGCACCGTGTATGGCAGTTTGCCCAGTGAACTGCTTCTACAAGACGGACGAAGGGGTGGTCTTGCACGACAAAGACGTGTGCATTGGCTGCGGCTACTGCTCCTACGCTTGCCCATTTGGCGCCCCACAGTTCCCAAGCCAAGGCACATTTGGTGTGCGCGGCAAGATGGACAAGTGCACGTTCTGCGCGGGTGGCCCAGAAGCCAACGGCAGCCAAGCTGAGTTTGAAAAATACGGTCGCAACCGTTTGGCCGAAGGCAAGTTGCCTGCTTGCGCCGAAATGTGCTCGACCAAAGCCTTGCTCGCCGGTGACGGCGATGTGGTGGCCGACATCTTCCGCAACCGTGTGGTCAAACGCAACAAGGGCGCAGAAGTGTGGGGCTGGGGCACGGCCTACGGTTCTAAGCAAGCAGGGCAAGCACCCGCCAAAGTCGAAGGAGGCAAGAAATGATGACACGTCTTTCCATCCTTTTACTCAGTGTGGCCGCACTCACCGCTTGCGGTGAGAAAGCCCAAACCCTCGGTACCAAAAAAGACGCCACCGCGTTCAGCGGTGCTGAGAATGCGTTTGTGGCGAGCGGGTGGACCGCGGGTGACAAAAACAGCTGGGAGCAGCACCTGCGTGCACGTGCTCAGTACGGCATGAACGACAACAGTCGCGCACCGTAATCACAAGGGGCACATCATGTACCGCTCTTTTCAATCGGTGTTGTGTGCAGCGTTGACGGTGTTCGCACTGTCCGCTGTCGCGCAAGACAAAACGCCTGTGGCAGCTCCCGCTGTCAAAAGCGTCAACATCCAAGACGTCAAGTCTGATGCCAGCGACGCGCCCGGCTATGCCGAGCAAACCAATGGCGAACGCGGCAAAGT
>JBEEJP010000248.1:0-3028 GCA_041169125.1 Pseudomonadota bacterium | reverse complement strand
GCGCTCATGTCTGGTGTGGCATCGGCAGACTTGGCCTTGGCCACCTCGAAAAATTGTCTCGCCTGTCATGCGGTGGATAAAAAACTCGTCGGCCCCGCCTACAAAGATGTCGCCGCCAAATACGCGGGCGACAAAACCGCAGCCGACAAACTGGCCACCAAGATTCAAAAAGGGGGTGCAGGCGTTTGGGGCCCCGTGCCCATGCCCGCCAACACCCAAGTGAACGACGTAGAAGCCAAGAAATTGGCCGCTTGGGTGCTCAGCACCAAGTGACACGCACCCACGCGGTGCAAGCATGGCGACAGCGGCTTTGAGTA
The DNA here is from genome assembly GCA_041169125.1 of Pseudomonadota bacterium. Classification (GTDB taxonomy): domain Bacteria; phylum Pseudomonadota; class Gammaproteobacteria; order Burkholderiales; family Burkholderiaceae_C; genus Limnohabitans. The sequence goes on along the minus strand of JBEEJP010000248.1, from coordinate 2,711 downwards.
AACTCAGCCGCTGTTTTTACTTCTGGCCTTTTTCAGGACTTCATCCATGACCACGATCCGCCAAAACGACCTGATTGAATCGGTCGCCGCCGCTTTGCAATACATCAGCTACTACCACCCAGCTGATTTCATTTCGCACTTGGCCAGCGCCTACGAACGCGAGCAAAGCCCTGCAGCGAAAGACGCGATTGCTCAGATCTTGACCAACAGCAAGATGAGCGCGCTGGGTCATCGCCCCATTTGCCAAGACACGGGCATCGTCAACGTGTTCTTGAAAATCGGCATGGATGTGCGCTGGGAAGGCTTCACGGGCAGCTTAGAAGACGCCATCAACGAAGGCGTGCGCCGTGGCTACAACCACCCAGACAACATGTTGCGTGCCTCGGTGGTGGATGACCCTCAATTTGCCCGCAAAAACACCAAGGACAACACGCCAGCAGTGATCTTCACGCAAATCGTGCCTGGCAACAAAGTGGACATCACGGTGGCTGCCAAAGGCGGCGGCAGCGAAAACAAATCCAAGATGTACATGCTCAACCCCAGCGACAACATCGTCGATTGGGTTTTGAAAACAGTGCCCACCATGGGTGCGGGCTGGTGCCCTCCTGGCATGTTGGGCATTGGCATTGGCGGCACCGCAGAAAAAGCCGTGCTCATGGCCAAAGAAAGCTTGATGGATGACCTCGACATGTACCAGTTGCTGGAGAAATCTAGCAAGGGCGAGAAGCTCAGCCAAGTCGAAGAACTGCGCTTGGAGCTGTACCACAAGGTCAACGCTTTGGGCATTGGCGCACAAGGCTTGGGCGGCTTGACCACGGTGTTGGATGTGAAGATCAAGATGTACCCCACACATGCGGCCAGCAAACCGATTGCGATGATTCCGAACTGTGCGGCCACACGCCATGCACACTTTGTGATGGATGGTTCAGGCCCTGTGTTCTTGGATGCCCCGTCACTGGACCTGTGGCCCAACGTCGACTGGACACCCAACACACAACAAAGCAAACGCGTGGACCTGAACACGCTGACCAAAGAAGAAGTGGCGAGCTGGAAACCCGGCCAAACCATTTTGCTCAACGGCAAGATGCTCACCGGTCGCGATGCCGCACACAAGCGCATTCAAGACATGCTGGCCAAAGGCGAAAAGTTGCCCGTGGACTTCACCAACCGCGTGATTTACTACGTCGGCCCCGTCGACCCTGTGCGCGACGAAGTGGTTGGCCCCGCCGGCCCCACCACCGCCACACGCATGGACAAGTTCACAGAGATGATGCTGTCACAAACCGGCTTGATCTCGATGGTAGGCAAGGCTGAACGTGGCCCAACGGCCATTGAAGCCATCAAGAAGCACAAGTCGGCTTACCTCATGGCCGTGGGCGGTGCAGCTTACCTCGTATCCAAGGCGATCAAAACCGCCAAGGTGGTGGGCTTTGCAGACCTTGGCATGGAAGCCATTTACGAGTTCGACGTGGTCGACATGCCTGTGACGGTGGCGGTGGACTCAGGCGGCACCAGCGCGCATATCACCGGCCCTGCCGAATGGGAAAAGCGCATTGCCACGGGTGAATTCAAAGGCATTGGCATCAAGTCCAACTGATCAAGCCGTCAATGAAAAAGCCGCTCATACGAGCGGCTTTTTTGTGTCTTGAGATCCTTTAAAAGCAAAGCGCATTAGACAAAAGCGAGGTGCTTTTGAATTGCATTGCCCTCAGTGCAAGTGACGCGGCTTACGCCCCCCATGCCCCCCCCCACCGTGACCACCGTTGGGGCCACGGGGCGAGCGACCCAAATCGAGTGAGTTCACGAGGTTGTCAAAACGGGTCGAGAAGAGCTTGTCAATCTCGTTGACCACCCCGCCCAACTCTGAACCATCGAAGTGACGCTCCATCAAGTGAATCACATCGTTGACCAACATGTCGCGTTGGGCTTGCATGATGTCTGCGGGCGTGGGGCCAACGAAGAGCATCACGAAATCATCTCTTGAGTTTTGGCCACGTGACTCATCTTCCTCGTCAAAGTCGTTGTCATAAAACGTGACTTCGATGGGGGCACCTGCGGCCGTGAGCTCGTTGAGGTTCATGCACATGTCATCGAGGCTTTGACGAAAGTCGTCATCACCAGAGACAGTCCAGCACATTTGCAAGGTGTGCTCTTCAGGGTTGAAACGAATGCCGGGCTCTTCGGGGTAAGAGCTGCTCGCCCCATCCTCAAGAGAGGCTGCGCCTGCGTATTGCCACAAGGGGCGCAGCGCGTCTTGCAACTGGTCTAAGCCGACTTCGGGCTGCAGTGGAACCAGTCCATGCACATGGATTTCATACGCGGCGTTGTAGCGTGCCATGACGAAACTCCTTCCTTGTGCTGATTCAGTGGTGCCCGAGGCCGGAATCGAACCGGCACGCCCCTTACGGAAGCGAGAGATTTTAAGTCTCTTGTGTCTACCAATTTCACCACTCGGGCAGTGTCGTTGTGAAGGCAGATTTTACGTCAGACCACCTCTGAGACTGGGGCAAGTCATGACCGATTTGGGATATTTTTTCGTCTATATTGCCAATGTATTTTTTTAAGTTAGTCTTAAAGCATCACCTAAAAAACCATCTAAAGGAAACTCTTCATGACTCGCCAAATGACCCGTGGTTTTGCCTTAATCGCCCTGTTGGGTTTGGGCATGAACATGACCTACGCCGCCGACCCCGTGGTGAAAAAGTCGGATG
>JBEEJP010000247.1:0-3029 GCA_041169125.1 Pseudomonadota bacterium | reverse complement strand
CGATCGCTGGCATGTTTGAGTAACAGTCGTGGGAACGTGGTTTGCATTCCGAATCCTTGCTTTGTGTGTCGACAAAAAACCATGACGCATACGTGACGCGTTTCTGATGTTGGGTGCGATCCTAGGCTTCCATTTGACGCCAAGTTGTCGTTTCGACGACAATCTAGGGTAGACACTGAGAAGTGATTACCCCAATAAAACTTTTGACTTGATCAGCATCCATGCCCCACACATCCAGCGTTTACCAACGTCGGCGCTCCCTCACGGAGAGTGAGCTCAAGCTCATTCCTTGGTTTGGTTTGCTCAAAGAGAGCGAGCAAAAACGCATCGAATCACAGCTGGTGGTGAGCGACCCCATGCCCGGCGACTACGTGTGCCGCATGGGCCGCCAAGCCACGTATTGGTTTGGCGTGGTGGAGGGCTTGCTCAAAATGAGCACCGACAGCGCCAGTGGTCGCACCATCACCTTCACCGGTGTACCCCCCGGCGGTTGGTTTGGTGAAGGCACCGCGATCAAGCGTGAGACTTACCGTTACAACATCATGGCGCTGCGCCGCAGTGTGGTGGCCGGTGTGCCCATCGACACATTTCATTGGCTGCTCGACAACTCGATTGGCTTTAACCGCTTTGTGATGAACCAGCTCAACGAGCGTTTGGCGCAATTCATCGAAGCGCGTGAAATTGATCGCTCAAACGATCCCGATGTGCGTGTGGCGCGCAACTTGGCCACCCTGTTCAACCCCACGCTTTACCCGGGCGTGGGCGAGTTGCTGCGCATCACACAACAAGAGCTGGCCTATTTGGTCGGTTTGTCGCGTCAACGCGTGAATGTGGCGCTGAACCGACTCGAAGAGCAAGGCGCCATTCGCATTGAATACGGTGGCATGCGTGTGCTCGACCTCACGGCTTTGCGCAGCAGCGGCACCTCACTGTGAGTGGCACACATCACCACTCGTTAAACTCTCGGCCTTCTATGTCAAACACACCTACAGACCTCATCCGCCTCAACAAACGCATGGCCGAACTCGGTCTGTGTTCTCGCCGTGAGGCCGATGCGTGGATTGAGCAAGGTTGGGTGTTGGTCAATGGGCGCCCCGCCGAAATGGGCGTCAAAGTGGGCCCCCACGACCGCGTGGAAGTCGATCCCCGCGCCAAGGGGCACCAAGACACACAAGTCACGGTTTTGTTGCACAAACCGATGGGCTATGTGAGTGGCCAAGCTGAGGACGGGCATGAGCCCGCCATTTTGCTCATCAACCCTCGCACACATTGGGCGGGCGACACATCGAAACGACGCTTCTCACCCACCCAGTTGCGCAGCCTCGCCCCGTCGGGTCGACTCGACATCGACTCCACCGGCTTGTTGGTGTTGACCCAAGATGGCCGCGTGGCTCGCCAGCTGATTGGCGAGGACTCGGACATGGAAAAAGAATATTTGGTGCGCGTGACCTACACCGGCCACGAAAACACCGCGGCAGCCACCGCGGCATCGGCCACATATGGCGGCAAGGCCAACCCGCTCAGTGCCATCGGTGACCACGACCGGGTGACCAACAATGTGCAAGCGGTGTTCCCAAAAGCACAACTCGAACGCCTGCGCCACGGCCTGAGCTTGGACGGCAAACCCCTCAAACGCGCACAGGTCGAATGGCAAAACCCAGAGCAGCTGCGCTTTGTGCTGACCGAGGGCAAAAAACGCCAAATTCGCCGCATGTGTGAACAAGTTGGCCTGCAAGTGGTGGGCCTCAAACGCATCCGCATTGGACGCGTGCAGCTCGGACAACTGCCTGCGGGACAGTGGCGCTACCTTGGCCCACATGAGCGCTTTTAAGTAGCACTGGTTTCACGCCACTGATTTCACGTGATTGAGCCCCTTGAAATTTAGGCCAACGCCCCACATCTCGGGTCGTTGTTTTTTGTAATTTAGTTTTTGAAGACCATGACCAAACAAACCCATTCCTTCCAAGCCGAAGTGTCACAGCTCTTGCACTTGGTGACGCATTCGCTGTATTCCAACAAAGAAATCTTCTTGCGCGAGCTGGTGTCCAACGCCTCTGACGCGTGCGACAAGCTGCGCTACGAAGGTCTGAACAACGACGCGCTCTTTGAAGGCAACGCCGAGTTGGAAGTGCGCGTGAGTTTTGACAAAGACGCCCGCACCCTGACCATTGCCGACAACGGCATTGGCATGAGCCAAGAAGAAGCCATTGCCCACTTGGGCACCATTGCCAAGAGCGGCACGCGCGAATTCATGGGCAAGCTCAGTGGTGACGACAAGGCCAATGCCAAAGACCAGGGTGCGTTGATTGGTCAATTCGGCGTGGGCTTTTATTCGGGCTACATCGTGGCCGACCGCATCACGGTGGAGTCTCGCCGTGCTGGCTTGCCAGCCAGCGAAGGTGTGCGTTGGAGCAGCACCGGCACGGGTGACTTTGAGGTGGAAACCATCACCCAAGCCGAGCGCGGCACCAAGATCATCCTGCACTTGCGTGACGATGCCGAGGAGTATTTGAGCGCGTGGAAACTCAAAGCTGTCATCAACAAATATTCCGACCACATCTCTTTGCCCATCCGCATGCGCAAAGAAGAATGGAAGGAGGGAGAGAACGATCAACCCGGTGAAATGGTGCTCACCGCCGAGTGGGAAACCGTCAACCAAGCCAACGCCTTGTGGGCACGCCCCAAGAAGGATGTGACTGATGAGCAGCACGCCGAGTTTTACAAACACATCAGCCACGACTTTGAAGCCCCCTTGGCTTGGAGCCACAACCGTGTGGAAGGCAGCACCGAATACACGCAATTGCTCTACATCCCTGGCAAAGCGCCGATGGACTTGTTCAACCGCGACAAGAAGGCGGGTTTGAAGTTGTATGTGAAGCGCGTGTTCATCATGGACGACGCGGAAGCGTTGATGCCGTCATACCTGCGCTTCATCAAAGGCGTGGTGGACTCTGCCGATTTGCCACTGAACGTGAGCCGCGAGTTGCTGCAAGAAAGCCGCGATGTCAAAGCCATTCGCGAGGGCAACA
>JBEEJP010000246.1:0-3038 GCA_041169125.1 Pseudomonadota bacterium | reverse complement strand
CCGATGATGAGCACGCCTGACGCCACCGGCTTGACCACTTGCGCCACCGCACGCAGCAAGATCTCTGTCTTGCTCAGGCCGTGTTTGCCCGTGTGCGCGGCAAACGCAGCTTCGATGTTTTCCACCACCACCACCGCCGCATCCACCAACATGCCCAACGCGATGGCCAAGCCCCCCAAACTCATCAGGTTGGCCGTCAAACCAAATGCACGCATGAGCAAAAACGTCGAGAGCAAGGACAAAGGCAAGGCCACCGCCACCACCAAGGCCGCACGTACACCACCCAAGAACACATACAAGGTGATGCACACCAACACCGAAGCTTCGATGAGTGCACGAGTCACCGTGTTGGCCGCACGCTCAACCAATTCACCACGGTTGTAGAAGGTGTGAACGGTCATGCCTTTGGGCAATCGAGGCGCCAGTTCGCTGAGTTGGGCATCCACCGCCGTCACCAGCTCACGGGCATTCACCCCCCGCATGCCCAGCACCAGCCCTTCCACCGTTTCGCCTCGCCCATCATGGGTGACTGCACCATAACGCGTGAGTGCGCCGAGTGTGACCGTGGCCACTTCATCCAACTGCACTTTGCGGTCATGACGCGCGGCAATGCGTAAGGTGCGCAAATCGTCCAGTGCTGTCACAGCACCCTCCACGCGCACCACCAATGCCTCTTCGCCTGCATGGATGCGACCTGCGCCATCGTTGCTGTTGTTGGCTTGCAAGGCCTCGCGCACATCGCTCAAGCGCACGCCCATGGCAGCCATCTTGGCAGCATGAGGAATGACCTCAAAACTCTGCACCTCGCCACCGAGTGAGTTGACTTCCGCCACACCGGCGATGGTGCGCAGCGCGGGGCGGATGACCCAATCGAGGACACGGCGACGCTCGGCCAAGCTGTAGTCTGCCCCTTCAACGGTGAACATGTAGACCTCGCTCAGCGGCGTGCTGATGGGGGCCAAGCCACCACTGACGCTGGCGGGCAAATCACGCATCACGCCCCCCAAGCGTTCTGAGACTTGTTGGCGCGCCCAGTAAATATCCACACCTTCGTCAAAGTCAATCGTGATGTCGGCAATGCCGTATTTGGAGATCGAACGAACGATGCGCTTGTTGGGAATGCTGAGCATTTCTTGCTCAATGGGTTTGACCACCCGCTGCTCCACCTCCTCCGGTGTCATGCCAGGAATCTTCAAGATGACCTTGGCTTGTGTGGGCGAGATATCGGGAAACGCATCAATCGGCAAGTGAAACCATGCATATACGCCGGCCAGCGCCAACAGAAGCGCACAACCCAGCGTGAGACCGCGAAAGCGCAGGCTCAGGCGAATGAGGTAATCAAACATCACTCGTCCTTTTGCAGTAAGCCACGCAAGGCCGCAATCCCCGCAACCGCCACTTTGCGCTGAGGGGTTAATGCGACTTCGACCAAGGCGGTGTCATCCGAGGCAGAGAGCACCGTCACAGGCATGGCTTCAAAGCCTTGGTCCGTGGTGACAAACACCCACGGTTTGCCACGCCACTGCGTGAGCGCGCGTGAAGGGATGCGCCACTGGGTATCCGGCTTGGCCGCGCTGGTTTGGCCTTTGGCATGCACGGTCACAGAAACCAACTCGCCCGCTTGCAAGCTGCCGCGTTGCGTCACGCTGGCACGGGCACGCGCCGATTGGGCCGCATCGACCGAGCGCGTCACGCCTAAGAGTTTGGCTTTGGCATGGCGCGAAGGAATAGAAATTTCATCGCCCACTTGCATGAGCAACGCTTTGTCGTTGGAGAGTTGCATGTCCAGTTGCAACTGGCTGCTGTCGGCCACTTTGACCAACACACTGCCCGCCTCCACGCGTTGCCCCACCGTGCCGGCCATGTCCACCACCACACCCGCGATGGGTGCTTTCAAGGTGCCGGTGGCGTAGCTGGTGTTGGCGTCAAAGCGCACGCCTGCCGCCGACAACTCGGCCTCGCGCGAATGCAGCTGCGCTTGTGCGGCTTCTTGTTTGGCACGGCTGAGCTGCAAGCGAACCGCAGGGATGATGCCCTCGTCAAACATGGCTTGGTCACGTTGAGCAGCGGCGCTGGCGTTTTTGTATTCGAGCGCAGCGTCATTGAGTTGGCGACGTGCGTCTCCCAGCATGGGGCTGGTGAACTGCGCCAAGGGCGCACCTGCTTTCACCGTGTCGCCCACACCCACCCACCAACGCGCCACTTGCCCTGGGTAGGGCGCAGACACGGCCACCTCTTTGCCAGGCGGCGTCACCACCGATGCGGTGACCAACACTGCCCCCGCGCTGGCAGCCTGCAAAGGCGCCACTTGCACGCCCAAGGCCGTTTGTTGTTGAGGACTGAGAGACAAGGCGAGCGTTGTCGCTGCTTGTGCCCACACGCTCTGACTGGCCGATGCACAGACCCAGAGAAAAAGAATAAGACGAGGAATTTGACCCACAACACACCCCCACACAGATTGACTGAAAACGACCTCGCAACCCTGCGAGGCAACGCAACATCAACAAGTCAAAGCTGGGGGAGCCAGTGTGGGAGGTCGCGCACTGGGCGCATAGAGATGCCGAACAACCCGCTGGAATGGGGTGCGCAGGCACAAAGGCACAACAGAGATGAAAGCCCCCAGAATGAACAACACCCAAGCCGTGGCCAAGCTGCCCCACGCGCCGTCGCTCACATCCAATTGCACCTCTCGGGGATAAGACGTCACCACCCCCACTGCAGCAGATTCGTCATCCGCGTCGTTTTGAAACGTCGCCTCGAGCACCTCATGCGTGTGCATGACATGCGCCACATCCATGCCGTCCATGTGCAAACCCGAGATGTGCGACGCACCGTAATGCGCGTGCAAAAACGGGCCCAAGGCCAACAACACCGTGAGTGCGCAGGTCAGCCAAACACCGAAACAACGAAAAATCAAGGATGTTTTCACACCACGATCATAGCGCTGCGATGCGACAAGCGAGTCCATCCGAGATCGCGACACAGACATTGAACTGAGCCAACGCGGTTTCAATACGTCTGCGGATCAGTCGGCTGTG
>JBEEJP010000245.1:0-3039 GCA_041169125.1 Pseudomonadota bacterium | reverse complement strand
GACTACATCAAGGCCAACGGCTTGCAAGACGCCACCAACAAGCGCGCCATCAACGCCGACGCCAAACTCAAACCCGTGTTTGGTAAAGACCAAGTGACCATGTTTGAACTCGCGGGCATTGCAGGCAAACACCTGCGCCCGATTGGCGAATAACTTAAAGTGACCGCATGACCGTGAATGCCCAACCCATGATCGCCACGCCACAGAGCATGCACTTTGCAGACGCACTGATGCTGCAAAGCGGCGCGAGCGTGCGCGACTACACACTGGCCTACGAGACCTATGGCACGCTCAACGCCGACAAGTCCAACGCCGTGTTGGTGTGCCACGCTTTGAACGCCTCGCACCACGTGGCTGGCGTGTACGAAGGCCAAGACAAAAGTGAAGGCTGGTGGGACAACATGATTGGCCCAGGCAAACCCGTGGACACCGACCAGTTCTTTGTGATTGGCGTGAACAACCTCGGCTCTTGCTTTGGCTCCACCGGCCCCATGCACACGAACCCAGACACCGGCAAGGTGTATGGCGCAGACTTTCCCGTGGTCACCGTCGAAGACTGGGTGAATGCGCAAGCCTTGCTGCTGGACCGTTTGGGCATCACGCAACTGGCTGCCGTATTGGGCGGCAGCTTGGGTGGTATGCAAGCGCTGAGTTGGACGCTGCAATACCCCGAGCGCGTCAAGCATGCCGTGGTGGTGGCCAGTGCGCCCAACCTCACGGCCGAGAACATTGCCTTCAACGAAGTGGCACGCCGCGCCATCGTGACCGACCCCGATTTTCATGGCGGCCACTTTTACGCGCACGGCGTTGTGCCCCAACGCGGTTTGCGCATTGCGCGCATGGTGGGCCACATCACCTACCTCAGCGACGATGTGATGAACGAAAAATTTGGCCGAGAGTTGCGCGAAGCGGTGGCCCACAACGCCACGGGCTACAAGTACTCCACGCAAGATGTGGAGTTTCAAATCGAAAGCTACCTGCGCTACCAAGGCGACAAATTCAGCGAGTACTTTGACGCCAACACCTATTTGCTCATCACCCGCGCACTCGACTACTTTGACCCTGCCCGCACCTATGGTGGCAATTTATCCGCCGCGTTTGCCCGCACAGCAGCCAAGTTTTTGTTGGTGAGCTTCACCACCGATTGGCGCTTCTCGCCTGCACGCAGCCGCGAGATGGTGCAAGCCTTGCTCGACAACCAACGCGATGTGAGCTACGCCGAAATTGATGCGCCACACGGCCACGATGCCTTCTTGCTCGACGACACACGCTACATGAATGTGGTGCGTTCGTACTTTGCACGCATTGGCCATGAACTGGCCAACCGCGAAACACACACAGGGGGTGCCGCATGACGAATGACACCTTGAAAGCCATTGCCAAGTTGGTGCCCAAGGGCAGCCGCGTGCTCGACCTCGGTTGTGGCGACGGTGCACTGCTCGCCTATTTGCAACAACACAAGGGCTGTACTGGCTACGGCGTAGAGCTCGACGACACCAATGTGCACGCCTGCGTGCAGCGCGGTGTGAACGTGCTGCAGCTCAACCTCGATTTGGGCTTGAGCGTGTTTGCTGACCACTCGTTTGATGTGGTGCTGCAAATCGACACGTTGCAGCATTTGCGCAATGCCGAAACCATGTTGCGTGAAACCGCACGGGTGGGCAAAACTGGCATTGTTGCTTTTCCCAACTTTGCACACTGGCCCAACCGCCTGAGCATTTTGCAAGGGCGCATGCCCGTGACCAAGCGTCTGCCTTACCAGTGGTACGACACGCCCAACATCCGCGTGGGCACCTTCAAAGATTTCGAGGTGTTGGCCGAGAAAAACGGGCTGCAGATCACAGATGCCTTTGGCTTGCAAAACGGCCAACGGGTGGACACGTGGCCCAACTTGCTGGCGGGCACGGCGGTGTTCAAATTCGAAGCTTGAAAAAAACGGGCCCTCAACGGCCCGTTTCTACTTCGTGCGCTTCATCGGGTGCGTCGTGTGCAGGTGTTTTCTGACTCAACAAAAAAATGGTGGCCAAGATGCAGGCCGACCCTAACCAGTCGAGCACATCGAACGGCACCTCCAACCAAAGCACTGCCACCACTGCGGCTGACAAGGGTTCGGCACAGGCCAATAAGCTGGTGGTTTCGGGCCCAATTTTTTGCACAGCAACCAAGTAGCCGTAAAACGCAAACAGGGTTCCGAACAGCACGATGAACGCAACCGCCAGCCAAGTGGCGACATCCCACACGCCTGGCACGTCCCACGGTTGACTGATGCCGCAAAAACCCAAGCCCCCAATCAACATGCCCCAGCCCACCAACACCGTGGCTTCGTTTTCTTGGAGCAATCGCTCAGGCTGGATGCTGTAAAACGCCAAGGCCACCGCCGACGCCAACCCCCAGAACAACGCAGCAGGTGAAATTTGCAATGCCGTGACGTCGCCATGCGTGACCAACAACACCGTGCCTAAAAAAGCCAAGCCCACAGCCAAGCCCTCGGCGCGCGTTGGCCAGCGGCGGCGCACACCCGCAAAGTACACGGCGATCAAAACCGGACCGACATACTGCAACACCGTCCCCGTCGCGGCATTGGAGTATTGAATGGCCGCAAAGTAGGTGTACTGAATGGCCAGCATGCCCAGCAAACCAAAAATCAACAGACTCGCTGCTGAACGCTGCGTTTGCCAAATTCGCCACAGATCACGACCGCGCCAATGGGCATAGCCCAACAATAAGGAGCCCGCCAAAAGCAAGCGCACGGTGACCAACCAAGCAATGGTGATGCCCTTGCCTTGAAACACGAACTGCGCGCACGCGCCTGAAACGCCCCACAACACCGCCGACCACAAAGCCAAGACAAAGCCTTGCTGTACTTGGCTCAAACGCAGTGTCATGACAAAGCGAGCAGGGCCAGCGCACCCAAGGCCGCCGTTTCTGCACGCAACACACGCGTACCCAAGGTCAGGGCGGCAAAGCCTTTGGCGCGTGCAGCCGCATCTTCTGCATCGGTCAGACCGCCTTCGGGGCCATTGAGCAATACCCACGACG
>JBEEJP010000244.1:0-3043 GCA_041169125.1 Pseudomonadota bacterium | reverse complement strand
CGCTTGGTGATGTGGCGCGCTTCAAGAATGGGCGTGCTCATGCTTTGATCTCCTTGCGGTTGAAACTCAGAGCCATGAGTCCGTTGGGCAACAACAAGATCACAACGATCATGAGGATGCCGTAAATCAGTGTCTGATATTGTTGAAATTCACTGAGCAGCTCGAACAGAACCGTGAGTGCGAAAGCCCCCACAATAGGACCGCTGACGAACTCCAACCCACCCAAAAAGCAAAACAACATGTAGTAAATGCTGTGCTCTACCGAGAAGCTTTGTGGGTAGATGCTTTGGGTGAAGACCGCAAAGTAAGCGCCGCCTAAACCACCTAATCCGCAAGCTACGGCAAAAGCCATCACTCTGTAGCGCCACACATTAGTGCCGAAACTTTCAGCCAAATCCTCGTTCAATCGCATAGCTCGGAAGATCCGCCCAATGCGCGAATAGTGAATCCGCCACGTCAGCGCGAAACCAAACATCAGCAGGACCAAGGCTAAGTAGTACAGACCGAGGGCCGAATCACCGAAGGGCTGCGGCAAACCTGTGATGCCCTTGGAGCCTTGCGTTAGATCACCTCCGTTGAGAAAGGCAAGCCGGATGGCCTCGGTCAGCGAAATTGTCAGCATAGAAAAGTAAATCCCCTTGAGTTTGAGGATGAAGTTGCCAATCAACATGCCGATCAACGCTGCCACCAAGGCAGACAAAGGCATTGCCACCCAATAGCTCCAACCAAAGCGCGAAAGAAAGATGGCAGTGGCATAACCGCCTATCAAAGCAAAGCCTGCTTGGCAGATGTTGATGCGTCCGATGGTGAACGTCAGCCATACGCCAAAGGCGATCACTGATAAACCCATACAGTTCATCAACACCGACATCAGATAGCGTGAGTCACCCAGCGCCAGAGGTAGTGCCAGTAGTAAGAGCATGGCTCCAACACCGACCATCAAATCTCGAGTTTTCATCGTATTCACTTCTTGACTCCCATCAGCCCCAAGGCTTGCCAAACAACCCATTGGGTTTGAACACCAGGAACACAATCATTCCCATAAAAATCAACAAATAGGTCAGGCTGCCAGGCAACAGGTCATAGCCAATGGCTTCGGCAAAGCCCAACAAAATGCCGCCAACAATCGCACCCGAGGTCACACCTGCGCCACCGATCATGATCATGATGAAGGCCTTGGTAGAAATATTGGTGCCCACACCTGAGTTCACGCCATACACTGTGACCAGCAAAGCCCCCGCCAGCCCAGCAAGTGCTGCACCAATGGCAAAACCCAAGGTGGTAGTGGCTTTGACGTCAACACCCTGCAGTCGCGCTGCCTCTTTGTCTTGTGCCACAGCGCGTAAAGCGCGGCCGGGTCGGGTGTATTGCACAAACAGCAACAAGGCCACAATGAAGACGACAGCTAACACCGTGACCATGGCGTTCGGATAGGTCAGGATTGCACCGCCCTCGATGACGTCGCCATATGTGAATGCACCATCCACCACTGGCGGCACACCGCGCTGCTTCTCGCCAAAGAAAGTCAACGCTAAGTTTTCCAGTAGCAATGCCGTGCCCACCGCCATCAGCATGGAGTTTTCTTCACGCTTGGCGTTGGCAAGGACCGGTTGAAAGAAGATTCGATTAAACAGCACCCCAATCAAGCCCAGCATCATGGCCGCACAGGCCAGTGCGAACCAGAAGGGCATGCCGTATTGGCCATAGATGTAGTAGACGATAAATGCCCCCACCATATACATTTGGCCGTGCGCAAAGTTCACGACACGCATGATGCTGAAGACCATCGTCAAACCCAATGCGATGAGTGCATACACCGAACCTAGCACCATGCCATTGATCAGTACTTGAAGCATGCAGGTTTCCTAAAAGTTATGAATAAGGAGCCCTGCGCTTGTTTGCGCAGGGCCATCTTGCGATCAGTTCTTGATCGTGCCGACAAACAGAGTTTTGAATTCTTGGCCATCGAATTCATTGACGACCAAAGGCACGCCCACTTGGCTGCGACGACCAAAGTCGGCATGACCTGTGAACTCCAGCTTGGTCGCACCACCTTTGACGAAGGGGTTGATCATGGAGAAGGTGCTCATTTCCTTTTGGAATGCAGCGACATCGTTGACAGCTGCTGGATTCTTTTTCATCACGGCCAAGATCAACTCCAGTGCGTACACCTTGGTGCCAGCTTCGTCATTCCATTCACCCACGCGCTTTTTATAGGCGGCAATGAACTCTTTCATGTAATCGGATTGGATTTCTGGCGTAGAGGCCCCTCCTACACTCATAAAGCCCTTGGCCTTCTCGCCTGCAACTTGAGCCAAGATTTTGGAATCCTGCGCTGTTTCTGTTGAAATCGTTCCCTTGAAGCCCAGATCGCGTGCCGCCTTGTTGAGCAACGGCGCATCAGCTGGTGCCACGCCTGACAACACAATGTGGTCAGGCTTGGCCTTGATGACTTTGGTCATCACTGGCATAAAGTCTTTGGTGCCCGGTTCGTAGCTATCGCTCGCGGCCACCACGTTCAGACCCAACTTTTTAGCTGCTTCAACACCTTCCACCTGCTGGTTTTTGGCATCTGACTCATTACGGGCCAAGAAAGCAATGTTCTTCACCCCTTTCTTCGTTTTGAGATGCTCATAGACGATGGGCCCGACTTGGTAGCTGGCCACCATGCCAAGCACCGAGGCATGGGCCGGGGCCTTATACAGTTCCTTGGCAAAAGAGTAGGGGAAATGCAGTGCCTTGGCACGCTCCATCACGGGTTTGACGGCGAGGGCCGTGGTGTCGATGTTCGGGCCAATGATGTACTTGATGCCTTGGCTGGTGAGCTTTTCAGCGTTGGTCACCGAGACCTTGGGGTCGTTCTTGTCGTCCAACGCGACCACTTCGATCTTGTATTTTTTGCCCCCAATGTCCACACCCCCTTTGGCGTTGTACATGTCAGCGGTGGTTTCAGCGCAGTACTTGTTGACCAAACCCCACGAGGCGGCCTCACCAGACATCACGCCATTGACACCAATTTTCAGAACCTCCTGCGCCTGAGCGG
>JBEEJP010000243.1:0-3094 GCA_041169125.1 Pseudomonadota bacterium | reverse complement strand
ACATGCCCGAGGCTTTTTACCGCGATTGGTTGTTGGTCGCGCACGAAGAGGCTTACCACTTCACCATCCTCCACGCGCTGCTCAATGAACTCGGCTACGACTACGGCGACTTTGACGCCCATGACGGCCTGTGGCAAATGTGCGAGAAAACGGCTGACGATGTGCTGGCCCGCATGGCCTTGGTGCCGCGCACACTCGAAGCACGTGGTTTGGATGCCACGCCTTTGATTCAAGCCAAACTGCGCAAAGCAGCCAGCCCTGGCGCCTTAAAAGCGGTGGATTTACTCGACATCATCTTGCGCGATGAAGTGGGCCACGTCGCAATTGGCAATCACTGGTACCGTTGGCTATGTGAACAGCGCGGGCTTGACCCCGTGCCTTTGTATGGCGAATTGGTCAAGCGCTATGACGCCCCCAACTTGCGCCCCCCGTTCAACGAAGAAGCCCGTAAACGCGCCGGTTTTACCGATGTGGAGTTGGGCTATTTGCTTGGCGCCTAAAAGCCTTAACCGCGCGGATGATGTTGGCCGTGCAAGCTCTTCAAGCGCTCACGTGCGATGTGCGTGTAAATGGTGGTGGTGGAAATGTCAGCATGCCCCAACAGCATTTGCACCGCACGCAAATCGGCCCCGTGATTGAGCAGATGCGTGGCAAACGCATGGCGCAAGGTATGCGGCGAAATGGGCGAGTGAATGTGCGCTTGCAAGGCGTAGCGCTTGATGAGTTGCCAAAACATGGCACGCGTCATGGACTCTCCCGCATGCTTGCCACGCACGGTGACAAACAAGGCTTCGGTTTGATGCCCGGCCAGCAATGCGGGTCGAGCCTCATTCAAATAGCGTTGCAACCAATCACGCGCCACCTCACCAAACGGGACCAAGCGCTCTTTGCTGCCTTTGCCCATCACGCGCAGCACACCATCGTTCAAGCTGACGTGCAAGGTTTTCAAGTCCACCAACTCGCTCACACGCAGGCCACTGGCGTACATCAGCTCCAACATGGTTCGATCACGCATTCCCAGCCCCGTCGAGACATCTGGCGCGTTCAGCAAACTCTCTACCTGCGCCTCGGTCAAGCTCTTGGGCGTACGCACGGGTTGTTTGGCCGTCAACAACTTGAGCGTAGGGTCCGCCACGATCAAACGCTCACGCAAGGCCCAGCGGTAAAAGCGTTTGAACACCGTCAAACGTCGGTTAGCGCTGGTCGCTTTGGTGTCCGCATGGCGATACGCAAAGTACTGCTGCAAGTCTGATTCCTGCGCAGCCAGCAAATGTGTGCCTTGCGCATTCAACCAAGCCGACAACAAATTCATATCTCGACGATAGGCCGCCAAGCTGTTGGGGGCCAAACCGTGTTCGAGCCAAAGCGCATCAATGAAGATGTCTATATTGGCGTCGGGCGCTGCGACTTGAAGTGGGATGGAATGTGTCATGCGAGCGCCAATCGTAAACGCTGACACCGCACTCGGAGATTCGAGTGCGGTTATTCTTGGTAGGTGAATTACGCCCAACTCCTCTTCCCCGATTTTTCGCTCATTCTTTGCGGCTATCTGGTGTGCAAATACACCGCCCTCAACCGCACCGTGTGGGAGCAGGTGGAGAGCTTGGTGTACTTTTTCCTCTTCCCGGTTTTGCTGTTTCATTCCATCGTGCGAACGCCCTTGGATTTACAAGCCGCCTCTCACCTCATCATGGCGGGTTTAATACTGGGCTTATGCAGCATTGCGCTGTCTTACATGCTGCCCAAGCTACCGCTGTTGGGCAGATACATCGACACCCGTTTGCATGCGGCCAGCGTGCAAGTCGGCTTTCGCTTTAACTCATTCATTGCCTTGGCCTTGGCCGAGCGCATTGCTGGAGCGCAAGCGTTGTTGCTGATTGCGGTGCTGATTGGCGTGTGTGTGCCCATGTTCAACGTGGCCGCCGTGTGGCCCATGGCGCGTCACGCCCAACGCAGTTTTGGGCGAGAGCTCATTCGCAACCCGCTCATCTTGGCCACGGCGTCAGGCCTGTTGGCCAACATCGTGGGCTTGCAAATCCCGAGTTGGACCGAGCCCACATTGCAACGCATCGGCGCCGCATCTTTGGCTTTGGGCTTGATGGCGGCAGGAGCCGGCATGCAGGTGGGCCACCTCATGAAAGCGAAGGCTTTGGCCATGTCGCTGTTGACCATTCGCCACCTCATCACGCCCTTGATGGCCTTCGCCTTGGCACAGGCTTTTGCGCTGGATCACACCCAAACCAGCGTGTTGCTGGCGTTTTCGGCCTTACCCACGGCATCCAGTTGCTACGTCTTAGCGGCTCGAATGGGCTACAACGGAGCATTTGTGGCGGGTTTGGTGACCCTGTCCACCTTGTTGGGCATGGCCAGCCTGCCGTTTGCCTTAGGCGTTTTGCGATAAAAGGTACGCTTTCGTGGCATAATGACGCGTTTTGCGGAAAGTGCGCCGAAATCGGTCGACGTGGCTACCGCAGCTGCTAAGGAAAAGCAATGAAAGAAGGCATTCACCCTAACTACCGTGAAATCTGTTTCATGGACATGTCTAACGGTTTCAAGTTTGTGACTCGCTCATGCGCGAACACAAAAGAAATGATCAAGATGGAAGACGGCCGCGAATTGCCGTTGTTCAAGCTCGATACCACCAGCGAATCACACCCCTTCTACACAGGTACACAAAAATCTGTGGACAACATGGGTGGCCGCGTCGAGCGCTTCCGTAACAAGTACGGCAAAACAGCCGCCAAGTAAGCCACGCGCTCACTTCCAACAAGGCAGCCCGGCCCTCCGCGCTGCCTTTTTTATTGAAACCGCAGTGACACAACCCACCCCCGCCATCGTTCCTCAAAGTGCTGTGCGCCGTTTGCCACGACTTGCACTGTGGTTGTTCTGTGCCGCGTATGTGTTACCGGGCTTATTTGGTCGAGAGCCTTGGAAAGGCAATGAGTTCACCGCCTTTGGCCATATGCTGGCTTTGGCGCAAAGGGCCAGCGATTGGTTCAATCCTCAAATCTGGGGCCAGACCCCTGAGCTAGATGCGCTCCTGCCCTATTGGCTGGGTGCATGGGCCATACAGATAGCGCCTGATTGGATGTCT
>JBEEJP010000242.1:0-3124 GCA_041169125.1 Pseudomonadota bacterium | reverse complement strand
GCCAACTCATTGGCCACCGATTGCGCTTGCGCCTGCATCAAAACGGCAGGCAAAGCGACGGTGGTGTGCGTGGCTGTCATGGCTTATTTACCTGCGCGTGCATTGGCTTTGTTGCGATCGGCCAAGCTGGCAATCAAGCCATCCACACCCTTGGTGTTGATCTCTTGCGCAAACTGGGTTTTGTAGTTTTCAACCAACCAAATCCCCATGACGTTCATGTTGTACACCTTCCATGAACCATCGGCTGTTTTTTCGACGCGGTAGTCCAGCTGAATGGGCTCACCTTTGCCGCGCACTTCCGTGCGTACCAACACTTCTTTGTCATCTGCCGCTGCACGCAAAGGTTTGACGGCAATGGTTTGGTCGCTCACCTGGCCCAATGCACCCGAATAGGTGCGCACCAGCAAAATTTTGAACTCTTCTTGCAAACGTTTTTGTTGCTCAGGCGTGGCCTGACGCCAGCCGGGCCCCACGGCGGAGGCCGTCATGCGCAGAAAATTGACGTTGGGCATGACACGTTGATCCACCAAGGCAGTGATCTTGTTCACGTCACCGGTGTGAATGCTTTTATCGGCTTTGATGGCATCCAAAATGTCTGAAGACACGCGTTTGATGAAGGCGTCCGCGGGCTCCTCAGCCGCATGCGCACCCACCATGCCCAACGCACAGCTGGCACTGACAACCCAAGCGAACAAGGCGCGACGGGACAAAAAGCGGTTCATGGTTTCAAACTCCAAAAAATCAATTCTTCATTAACGCAAGGCCAACTTATTTGGATGACGGCTCAACGGGCTCTGCGCTGGGATCGACCAACGTATCGTCATCCGGC
Source organism: Pseudomonadota bacterium (assembly GCA_041169125.1). Lineage (GTDB taxonomy): Bacteria > Pseudomonadota > Gammaproteobacteria > Burkholderiales > Burkholderiaceae_C > Limnohabitans. The sequence goes on along the minus strand of JBEEJP010000242.1, from coordinate 2,295 downwards.
GGGTTGCCGTCATAAATTTGGTTGCGGCGGTATTGCAGATACGCGTCACGTGTGAAGCTGTATTTATCAATGGCGGCTTCAGACAACAAGCCACTAGCGCCCAACAAGTCCGCACGCTTGGCCACCACACGCACGGTCATGGTGCTGTTGCGCGTGGGAATGTGATCGAGGTTGCGCACATAGTCGGCCGACGTGTCGACCGGCATGCCTGCGGTGTCTCGCAAGGTTGAAGGGCCAAACAGCGGCAACACCACATAAGGGCCATCGGGCACGCCCCATGCACCCAAGGTTTGGCCAAAGTCTTCGGGGTGACGCTCCAAGCCGATCTCTGTGGCCACATCAAAAATACCGTAAATCCCGAACACGGTATTGACCACCGAGCGCATCAAAGACTCTGCCGTATCACGACCTTTGAGTTGCAAGCCATTGTTGACGGTGGACCAAATATCCGACAAGTTGTTGAAGACGTTGCGCACACCCTTTTGCAGCAACTCAGGCGTCGCGTCCTTGTACGTGGTCGCTGCGGGTTTGAGTACGTTCTCGTCCAACGAGTCATTGAATCGCGAAATGCTGCGGTTCATGGGCTCCAAGGGGTCCTTGGGGTTAGCGTTAGGCCCGCTCGCGCAGCCTGTGCCCATGGCAGCCACTGCGGCCAGCGCAACATACAGACCCCAACGTTTGAAGCCTTGCGTCATCACTTGCCACCCTTTTCAGGCGTTGGCTCGGCGGCCTTGTTGTACAGGAATTGGCTGATCAAGTTCTCCAACACCACCGCCGATTGCGTAGCTTGGATACGGTCACCGTTGGCGAGGTTGTCCATCTCTGACCCCGCCTCAATGCCAATGTACTGTTCGCCCAACAAACCGCTGGTGAGGATTTTCAAAGAGCTGTCTTTGGGAAATTGGTAACGGCTCTCAAGGCTCATCGTGACTGTGGCTTGGAAGGTCTTGTCATCAAACGTGACGTTTTCCACACGGCCCACCACCACACCCGCACTCTTGACGGCTGCTTGACGCTTCAAACCACCAATGTTGTCAAAGCGACCGCTCACGGTGTACGTGGATTGGAAATTCAAAGTGAGCAAGTTGGCCGACTTCAGGGCCAAAAACAAAATGGCCGCGGCGCCCAAGAGCACAAACAAGCCGACCCACACATCAGTTTTGGAGCGTTGCATAGCTTCCTCGATTCATCAAATACTGAACATCATGGCGGTGAGGATGAAGTCCAACCCCAGCACCGCCAACGAAGCGACCACCACCGTTTTGGTGGTGGCTCGCGAAACACCTTCGGGCGTGGGCTGCGCTTCGTAGCCTTGCAGTAGCGCCACGAACGTGACGGTCACACCGAACACAATGCTCTTGACCACACCATTGCCCACGTCTTTCCACACGTCAACGCCGCCTTGCATCTGGCTCCAAAACGAACCAGCGTCCACGCCAATCATCAGCACGCCCACCATCCAGCCACCCAAGATGCCCACGGCACTGAACACGGCCGAGAGCAAAGGCAAAGCAATGATGCCGCCCCAAAAACGCGGGCCCAAAATGCGACGCACAGGATCGACGGCCATCATGTCCATGGCACTGAGTTGCTCGCCTGCTTTCATCAAACCAATTTCAGCCGTGAGTGAGGTGCCAGCACGACCTGCAAACAACAGGGCACTCACCACGGGGCCCAGTTCACGCACCAAGCTCAAGGCGACCAACAGGCCCAAGGCTTCGGCAGAGCCATAGCGCTGCAAGGTGTAGTAGCCCTGCAAGCTCAAGACAAAGCCCACGAACAAACCAGACACAGCAATGATGGCCAACGAGTAGTTGCCCAAAAAATGCACTTGGTCACGCACCAAACCAAAGCGGCGCATATTGCTGCCAAACAAACCGACCAGGCGAATGAACAAACGGGCGCCGAGCCCTAAGCCGGCCAAATAGCTGCGCACCGCAAAACCCAAATTGGCGAGGAAGTTCATACGTGCCCCTCCACACCAAAATCTTGCGCCACACTCGGGCCGGGGTAATGGAAACGCACAGGGCCATCCGGTGCTGCGGTGACAAACTGCTTGACCAACGGGTCGGTGCTGTGACGCACGTCGTCGGGCGTGCCTTGAGCGGCAATCTTGCCATTGGCCAACACAATCACTTGATCGGCGATGTGAAAGGTCTCATCCAAATCGTGGGACACGATGATGCTGGTCAAGCCCAATGCATCGTTGAGTTGACGAATCAAACGTGCGGCCGTGCCGAGGGAAATAGGGTCGAGGCCCGCAAACGGCTCGTCATACATGATGAGCTCGGGGTC
>JBEEJP010000241.1:0-3140 GCA_041169125.1 Pseudomonadota bacterium | reverse complement strand
TGAGCCACCAACCACTGTGCTTCATTCAGCGTGGTGGCGGACGACGCCACAAATGCACCGCGCGCTTTGACACGCGCCAACAACTGTTGGCTCGGCAACCCAAAGTGAAAACTCACCACCTTGGGTGAGAACTCTTCCAACACCTCCACCATCTCCTCATCGAACGGGCGACGCCCTGGCGAAGCGGCAAGGGTGGATGGGTCAATGCCAAATTCTTGGTAGTAAGGTTGGAGGGCGGTCTGCCAGGTCAACTCAGCGGCCGGTGTGTGCACCGGTGCAGTGTGGCAAAAGAAATTCACGTTGTAGGGTAAGCCGCTGGCTTGCAGTACTTGCAACTCACGTCGCAGGGTTTGTGCATCCAACATCGCGGCGGGCAACGAACCCAACCCACCTGCCGCGCTCACGGCCAGCGCCAAGCGACTGTCTTGCACGCCAGCCATGGGCGCTTGTATGAGGGAATGTCGTAGGCCAAGAAGGGTGTTGAGTTGCATCTCAGCCTTTGCGGTCAAAGCAAGCGGTACACGCGCTCGGCCGACACATCTTCTAAGCAACGCATGTGGCCGAGCGGGCACGTGCGCTCGTAGCAAGGCGCACACGCCAAGGGGGGTTGGTAGTTTTTATCCACCCGCAGCCACACCACGCGTGCACGCTCGTTCAAGGGTGGCGTGTGCTCAGGGCTGGAAGAGCCAAACACGGCCACCTGCGGCACACCAAAGGCGGCGGCGACGTGCATCAAACCCGAATCGTTGCTGACCACGCGAAACGCATATGCAATCAGCGCAAAGGCTTGCATCAAATTGGTTTGACCGGCCAAGTTGAAGCAGTGCCCCGGTTTGCTGGCATTCGCTGCAGTTGCAATTTCTTGGCAGATGTCGAACTCTTTGTTCGAGCCGAGCAAAAAGACGGGCCGATCAATCTTGCCCGCCAACTCGGCAAAGTGTTTGGCTGGCCAACGTTTGGCAGGACCGTATTCGGCACCTGGGGCGAACACCACAAAACTGTGTTTGGCCAACGTCGGCAACGTGGGCATGTGGGTGGCGAGTTGCTCTAGCGATTCATCCAACACGCCGACAGGTGCTTTGAGCACAGGGCGCAAATCACCCACCAATTTCATCGGACCGCTGCGGCTTTGACCCACCAGGCTCAGCGCGGCATACCACTCCACCATGGGTGGACGTTCTTCGGTGTCGGGGTTATCCAGGCGGTCTGTCAGTAGGCCAAAGCGCATTTCGCCGGTGTAGCCCACACGCTTGGCGATGCCTGCCATCCAAGGCAGCAAAGCGCTTTTCAAAGAATTGGGGCAGACATACGCCACGTCAAACTTGCCACGCAATTGGTTGGCCAGTTTGATGCGCCCCATGAGTTGCAAGCCGCCGTGTTTGAACGGCATTTCAATGACTTCGGCCACACCCGGCATGACGCGATACACCGGTGCAATCCAAGGCAGGGCAGCGACAGTGAGGCGCTCGCCGCGCGCAGCCAAGCGGCGCAGCAAGGGTTCGGTCATCACGGCGTCCCCAATCCATTGGGGCGCAATGACGAGTGCGTTTTTAGTGACCGTGGCCAACGTGCTCGCCGGCTTTGAGTTTGTACTCGGTGCCGCAGTAAGGGCACTTGGCAACGCCTGTGCTGGCCACATCCAAGTAGACCTTGGGGTGGCTGTTCCAGAGTTTCATGTCGGCCTTGGCGCTGGGGCAATACACGCCGCCATTGCCGTTCAAATCTTTGGCCAAGAGTTCAACTGTGTTGCTCATTTTTTAAACCTTTGTCAGCCAGTGTGCGTACTTGGGGTTGCGGCCGTTGACGATGTCAAAGAACGCGGTTTGAATTTTTTCGGTGATCGGGCCACGGCTACCGGCACCCAATTGGATGCGGTCGAGTTCGCGAATGGGTGTGACTTCAGCAGCGGTTCCGGTGAAGAAGGCTTCGTCAGCGATGTACACCTCGTCGCGGGTGATGCGCTTTTGCACAATCTCAAGGCCCAAGTCTTTGGCGATGTGGAACACGGTGTTACGCGTGATGCCGTTCAAAGCGCCCGCCGACAAGTCGGGGGTGTAGATGACGCCATCTTTGACCACAAAAATGTTTTCGCCTGCGCCTTCAGACACGAAGCCCGAAGAATCCAACAGCAACGCTTCGTCGTAACCTTCGTCCGTCACTTCCATGTTGGCCAAGATGGAGTTGGTGTAGTTGCTCACCGCCTTGGCTTGCGTCATGGTGATGTTGACGTGGTGGCGTGTGTAGCTGGAGGTTTTGACACGGATACCGCGCTTCATGCCCTCTTCGCCCAGGTAAGCGCCCCATGTCCATGCCGCCACCATCACGTGGATGTCATTGCCTTTGGGGCTCACGCCGAGTTTTTTATCGCCAATCCAAACCAAGGGGCGCAAGTAGCCGCTTTCCAAATGGTTTTCACGCACCACGGCGCGTTGTGCGTCGTTGAGCTGCTCTTTGGTGAAGGGCATGTTCATGCGCAAAATTTTGGCGCTGTTGAACAGACGGTCGGTGTGCTCTTGCAAACGGAAGATGGCGGTGCCTTGTTCGGTTTTGTAAGCACGCACGCCTTCGAACGCGCCGCAACCGTAGTGCAAGGTGTGGCTCAACACGTGGATCTTGGCATCGCGCCAATCGACCAACTGGCCGTCCATCCAGATTTTGCCGTCACGGTCAGACATGGAGGGAGGTAGCACGCTCATGGGATTTCCTTTGGACTGATGTTTGTTGTGGTCGCCTGATTGGCGTATGGGTTCATTTTAGCGGGGCGAAAGGAGCGGATAGAGCCCGCCACAACTCAAAGCCTTTTAGTCGTTGGCCGCGTGGCTGACCGGTTCGACGTCTGTGGCTTGAAACGGCCGCTCTAAGGTCCAGCTTTGCAACTTGCCTTGCGCAAACACGCAACGCACCACCGATTGGCTGCCATCGCGCCAACTGAAGACCTCAGGCTGAACACCTTTCTCGGTTTCGGCTTGCCCCAAGGCGCGGGTCATGGCGATGACGTGCATCAGGCTGGCCCCCGTTTTGAGCTTGGCATTGAGCATGACCGCACTGTCCACAAAGCCAATCGGGCGGTTGCTGGCCCGCTTCATGATCTGCACCAAGCGCGTGAAATACAGCAGCAGCCACATCACACCCCCGGTGAC
>JBEEJP010000240.1:0-3166 GCA_041169125.1 Pseudomonadota bacterium | reverse complement strand
AGCAGCAGCGGGAGCACCGCAGCCAGGAGCGGCAGTTGCGGGTGTCCAGTTGGCATCGCGCCAGCAGTCGCCAGAAGCGTTTTTCCAAACGTCGCCAGAAGCGTTACGCCAGTTGTCAACGTTTTGAGCCATAGCAGCAGTAGCCAAAGCAGCGGTAGCAACGAAAGCTGCCAAGTTCTTCAAGTTTTTCATGATTCACCTCTGAGGGATTTATAAGCCGCAGACCACTCTGCGAGTTCAGGCAGTTACAGATGGGCTCACCTGTCACGCTTGGAAATATTGTGCCATAACAAAAAAGGAGCTACTTACACTTATAGAAAGGCCTCGCCAATTAAGCCCCGCGATGTTGCATGACTGCCACAGAAGAAGGTGCCACTTCTCCGCCTAAAATGATCGGTTTCCTGCTTTACGGCCTCTTTCATGACCCAGTTCGCCAAAGAAACCCTGCCCATCAGCCTAGAAGAGGAGATGCGCCGCAGCTACCTAGATTACGCCATGAGCGTGATTGTGGGCCGCGCCCTCCCCGATGCGCGTGACGGCTTAAAGCCGGTGCACCGCCGCGTGTTGTACGCGATGCACGAGCTGAACAACGACTGGAACCGTCCTTACAAGAAGTCAGCCCGTATCGTGGGTGACGTCATTGGTAAATACCACCCCCACGGCGACAGCGCGGTGTACGACACCATTGTGCGTATGGCCCAAGACTTTTCGCTGCGCCACATGTTGGTGGACGGCCAAGGCAACTTCGGCTCGGTGGACGGCGACAACGCGGCGGCCATGCGTTACACGGAAATCCGTTTATCCAAGATCGCGCATGAAATGCTCAGCGACATCGACAAAGAAACTGTCGATTTCGGCCCCAACTATGACGGCTCTGAAAAAGAGCCCTTGGTGCTCCCCAGCCGCATTCCTAATTTGTTGGTGAATGGCTCCTCCGGCATTGCCGTGGGTATGGCCACCAACATCCCGCCACACAACTTGAATGAGGTGGTGGACGCCTGCTTGCACATGCTGCGCAACCCAGACGCCAGCGTGGACGATTTGATGGACATCATCCCCGCGCCCGACTTCCCGACAGCCGGCATCATTTATGGCATCACGGGCGTGAAAGACGCCTACCGCACGGGCCGTGGCCGCGTGGTGATGCGTGCCAAGTGCCACTTTGAAGACATCGACAAAGGCCAGCGCCAGTCCATCATCGTGGACGAGTTGCCCTATCAAGTGAACAAAAAGACCCTGCAAGAGCGCATGGCCGAGTTGGTTCACGAGAAGAAGATTGAAGACATCAGCCACATCCAAGACGAGTCCGACAAATCGGGCATGCGCTTGGTGATTGAACTCAAGCGCGGTGCCGTGCCTGAAGTGGTGTTGAACAACCTGTACAAGCAAACCCAGCTGCAAGACACCTTTGGTGTCAACATGGTGGCCTTGATTGACGGTCAACCCAAGCTGTGCAATTTGAAAGACCTGATTGAAGTCTTCTTGGGCCACCGCCGCGAAGTGGTGACACGCCGCACCATCTTTACCTTGCGCAAGGCCCGCGAGCGCGGCCACGTGCTGGAAGGTTTGGCTGTGGCTTTGGCCAACATCGACGAATTCATCCGCATCATTCGCAACGCGCCCACACCGCCGGTGGCCAAGGCTGAGTTGATGAGCAAATCATGGGACAGCCAGTTGGTGCGCGAAATGCTCACCCGTAGCCGTGCCGATGGTGGCGTGATCAACGCGGACGACTACCGTCCCGACGGGCTGGAAAAAGAGTTTGGCATGGGCAACAACGGCCTGTACCGCTTGAGCGATACCCAAGCCCAAGAAATTCTGCAAATGCGTCTGCAACGTTTGACGGGCTTGGAGCAAGACAAGATCGTCAACGAGTACAAAGACGTGATGGCCGAGATCGACGACTTGCTCGACATCTTGGCCAAACCCGAGCGCGTCTCCACCATCATTGGTGACGAGCTGACGGTGGTGAAAAACGAATTCGGCCAAAGCAAACTCGGTGCACGCCGCAGCGAAATTGAGCACAGCGCCCAAGACCTGAGCACCGAAGACCTGATCACACCCACCGACATGGTGGTCACGCTCAGCCACAGTGGCTACATCAAGAGCCAACCTTTGTCTGAATACCGCTCACAAAAGCGCGGTGGTCGCGGCAAGCAAGCAGCCGTCACCAAAGAAGACGATTGGATTGACCAACTCTTCATCGCCAACACGCACGACTACTTGCTGTGCTTCTCTAACCGTGGCCGTTTGTACTGGCTCAAGGTGTGGGAAGTGCCTGCAGGCTCACGCGGTTCACGCGGCCGCCCCATCGTCAACATGTTCCCGCTGCAAGAGGGCGAAAAAATCAACGTGGTTTTGGCCCTAACCGGCGAGGCACGCACCTTCCCTGAAGACCAATTTGTGTTCATGGCCACATCCATGGGCACGGTCAAGAAAACATCGCTTGATGAATTCAGCAACCCACGCAAGGGCGGCATCATCGCCGTCAACTTGGACGAGGGTGACTTCCTGATTGGCGCCGCCCTCACCGATGGCAAGCACGATGTGATGTTGTTCAGCGACGGCGGCAAAGCCGTTCGCTTTGACGAAAACGATGTGCGCCCCTTGGGTCGCAGCGCCCGCGGTGTGCGCGGCATGATGATTGAAGAAGGCCAAAGCGTCATCGCCATGTTGGTGTCTGAACAAGAAGACCCCAACGCCGTCGCCGACGAAGGCGCCGCCCGTGCCAGCGTGTTGACTGCCACCGAAAACGGCTACGGCAAGCGCACCAACATCAGCGAATACACCCGTCACGGCCGTGGCACCAAAGGCATGATTGCCATCCAGCAATCTGAACGCAACGGCAAAGTGGTGGCCGCAACCTTGGTGCAAGCCGAGGACGAAATCATGCTCATCACCGACACCGGCGTGTTGGTACGCACGCGTGTGGCTGAAATCCGCGAAATGGGCCGCGCCACACAGGGCGTGACTCTGATCGGTTTGGACGAAGGCGCCAAGCTCAGCGGCTTGCAACGCATTGTCGAAAACGATGCCAACGCCACGGACAGCGAAGGCGCTGAAGACGGCGCCACCGGTGACGAGGCTTGATTCAACGATGACACGCCCCTTTAACTTTTCTGCAGGTCCAGCGGTCATGCCGCTGGAGGTGCTGCAGCAAGCCGCC
>JBEEJP010000239.1:0-3167 GCA_041169125.1 Pseudomonadota bacterium | reverse complement strand
TTGTAAAAAGGGAAGACACCATGTTCAACAAAGGACAACTCTCGGGCCTGATGAAACAAGCCCAAGCCATGCAAGAAAACCTCAAGAAGGCACAAGACGAGCTTGCATTCATTGAAGTGACGGGTGAGTCGGGTTCAGGCTTGGTCAAGGTGTTGATGACGTGCAAGCACGAGGTCAAACGCATCACCATCGATCCCAGCCTGTTGGCTGACGACAAAGACATGCTGGAAGATTTGGTGGCTGCTGCCTTCAACGACGCCGTGCGCAAAGCCGCTGAGACCAGCGAGGCCAAGATGAGCAAACTCACCGCTGGCTTGCCACCCGGCTTGAAGCTGCCGTTTTGATCATGCTGCTTTGAAAATATTGTTTTCATCGCCACAACAATGAGCGACACCTCCGTGCTCGAAGGCCTGGTTCAGGCCCTGCGCCGTTTGCCCGGCGTGGGGGTGAAATCGGCTTCGCGCATGGCGTACCACTTGTTGCAGCACGACCGCGAAGGGGCTGAGCTGATTTCGCAAGCACTGCACCAAGCCGCGAGTCTGGTGCAGCACTGCGAGCGTTGCCACACCTTCACCACCCAGCCCGTGTGCGACACCTGCTTGGATGAGGGGCGCGACACCACGCGTTTGTGCGTGGTGGAAACGCCCGCTGATCAATCCGCCGTGGAGCGCACGTCGGCCTACAAAGGCCTGTACTTTGTGTTGATGGGGCGCATCAGCCCATTGGATGGGTTTGGTCCCAAAGACATCGGTTTGCACAAGTTGATGGACCGTGCCAGCGATGGTGTGGTGAAAGAAGTGATCTTGGCCACCAACTTCACCGCCGAGGGCGAAGCCACAGCGCATGTGTTGACTGAGGCGCTGAAAAAGCGCGGTGTGCAAGTGACGCGCCTCGCCCGTGGCGTGCCCATGGGCAGTGAGCTGGAGTATGTGGATTTGGGCACCATTGCCCACGCGTTGGTGGATCGGCGCGACGCTTAAAAGCGCAAGGCCCGAGGGCCTTGGCTTATTTCTTGGCGACCTTGGTGTCGCCTTTTCCTTTTTTGTCGTGCTTGGCAACCGCTTGCTTTTTGCCTGCACCTTTGCCATCTTTGGCTGCTGTTTTGGTGCCTTTGCTGTGCTTGCCGCCTTTGGCTGCCGCTTTGCGTTTGGCGACGGCTTCAGGGGAGAGGTCGAGCGTGCCGTTGTCTGCCACTTGTGCGGCGACATCGCCCAACATATTGGCGCTGCGTGGTACGAGCAAGGCTGAGCCTGCTTTGATGAGCATGCGCGGCGGAATGTTGTTGACGGCACGGAAATCGGCTTCGCTCATGTTGACGCGTTTGGCGGCATCTGCCACTTTCATGGTGCTGGGGGCGACCCAGGCGGTCCAAGTGGCCATGCGTGCCATCGTGGAGGATTCGTAGTTGCGTTGAAACACCTCCGCGTTGTCCCATGGCAAGAGGATGTTGGACGAGCCCGCAGCCAAAAGCACGGGGCGATGCGCAGAAGGGTTGAGTGCTTTGAAGTCTTGCTCGGAAATTTCGGCCAATTTCGCGGCCACGCTCACATCCATGTCACGCGGCAGGGGCACGCTTTGAAAGTAAGGGTGGTTGGGAATGCTGGGCAAGACCACACCGTATTGGGGCGGGTTGCTCACAATGTTTTTCATCGCTTGCAGCTTGGGCACGTACATGCGTGTTTCCATTGGCATGTTCAAGTCGGTGTAGCCGGTCGGTAAACCGGCGCGTTTGTTGCGCGCAATCGCTTTGCCCACATTGCCTTCGCCCCAGTTGTAGGCGGCCAAGGCCAAGTGCCAATCGCCAAACATTTTGTGCAGACGCTCTAGGTAGTCCAGTGCCGCACGGGTAGAGGCTTGCACATCGCGGCGGTCATCGCGAAATGCGTTTTGTTTGAGGTCAAAGCTCTTGCCTGTTTTGGGCATGAACTGCCACATGCCACTGGCACGCGCGCTGGAGACGGCTTGTGGGTTGAACGCACTTTCAATGAAGGGCAACAAAGCCAGTTCGGTGGGCATATTGCGCGCTTCGAGTTCATCCACGATGTGGTACAGGTATTTGTTGGAGCGCTCAGTCATGCGCTGCAAATAGTCGGGCTTAGAGGCGTACCACTGGGTGCGGTCGTTGGCCAAGTCGTTTTCTAAGTTGGGCATCTGGTAGCCCTTGCGGATGCGCTCCCACAAGTCGTTGGGCAAATCCAGCTTGGCCACGCCATCACGTTTGACAGTGCCTTTGGCAATCGGACTCAAGCCACCGCTGCTGCCTTCGGGGGCTGTCAAGTTGGCACAGCCCGTGAGCAGGGCAAGGCTAAGGCTACATACAACGAATAGAAATCTCATTTGAAATCGTTCTTCCATTCACGAAGGGCCGCAAACACAGCCACATCGTCAGTTTGTTCGGTTGCTGAGAGTCCAGCGTGTTGTGCAACAGCATGTCGCACATCGGGGTGTCGAGCCCGTAAAAACGGGTTGATTTGCAATTCAGTACCCAGCTGTGCGGGGAGGGTGGAAAGACCTTCTGCTCGACGCTGTTGGCATTGCGCGGCGTAGCTTTGCAAGTCGGTGTTGCTGGGTTCTACGGCGAGCGCAAATCGCAAGTTCGACAGAGTGTACTCGTGGGCGCAACACACCTGTGTGGTGCTAGGAAGTGAAGCCAAAAGATCTAATGAAGCCAGCATTTGTTGGGGCGTGCCTTCAAAGATTCGTCCGCAGCCCCCAGAGAACAAGGTGTCGCCACAAAAGAGGACAGGAGCTTGAGGCGCAAGCGGCAAGAAGTACGCCACGTGGCCTGCGGTGTGACCGGGCACATCCAGCACGTGGACGGTTTGCCCCAGCAGCGTCAGTGCGTCGCCTTGCATCACGGGCGTGAAGGGGGCGGGAATGTCTTCTCGCGCTGGGCCGTAGACTTGCGCCCCCGTGGCAAGGTGTAGCTCGCGCACGCCACCCGTGTGGTCGGCATGGTGGTGGGTGACTAAAATCGCGGCAAGTTGCAGCCCCTCTTTGGCGAGCATTTGCAACACAGGTGCCGCATCTCCGGGGTCGACCACCACGGCGTGTTGGTCTTGTTGCCATAACCACAGGTAGTTGTCAGAGAACGCGGGCAATGCAATCAGCTTCATGTCATCCACACCTTTAAAACACCTTAGTTTGCCTGATTGGCTGGCCTCTCC
>JBEEJP010000238.1:0-3192 GCA_041169125.1 Pseudomonadota bacterium | reverse complement strand
GGCTTCACGCTCGGCCAATTGGGTTTTGATTTCGGCCAACATGCCATCCGTCATCATCATGCGCAAAGAAGCGATGTCTGAGCGGTCCCACGCTTGTTGCAAGGTCATGAAGTTTTGCTTGGCAGCGTTGACAAAACCCACCGTGTCAAAGTCGGCAGGGATGCCCCAAGTTTGGCTGCCGCCCAAAGCAGAGCCGATCATGGAGCCACCCGCTGCAGGTGCAAAGTCGGTGTGGGTGTCAACAGGGCGGGCCGACGAATCGTTGCCCACGTTTTTGGGGTTGTACTGAGGCAAGGTGCTGGGGTTCATCGCGCCAGCGCCTTCAAAGGCATAAGGGCTGTTGTTTGACACCTCTGGCTCGCGGCGGCGCATGAAGGCGCCGATGACCATCATCACCACCAAGGCCAACAAACCAAACATCAAGAACTGACCAAACTCAGCGCCAAAGCCCAAGGAGTGAGCCAACCAAGCCAGACCTAAGCCTGCCGCCAAACCACCCAACATGCCACCCATGCCGCCAAAGCGAGAGGGCTGAGCGGGCGCAGGGGCCGGTGTGGCAGGGGCGTGTTGCGCAGCAGGGGCTGCCGCAGGTGCTGCATTGGGCGCGGCCGTGGGTGTCGCAGCGGGGGCAGGCTTGGCAGCCTCACGCTGTGTCACGTTGCTGGACTGTTGGCCCATGGACTTGCCACCGCCTAAACGTTTGGCGGCCTCGGCGTGCATCGTGGCAAAGGCCATGGCCACCACAAAAAGGGCTGTCAAAAGTTTTTTCATTGCGTCGTCTCCGGTTGTCGTTATTTGATGGTCAGCACTTAATTCCAACATGAAGCGCGACAACGCCTGCGCTCATGTTGTGAAAATCCACATGGCCAAAGCCATTTTGTTTCATGAGGGATTTCAATTCTTCTTGGCCAGGGTGCATACGAATGGACTCGGCCAAGTATTGGTAACTCGAGGCGTCACCCGCAATCATCTGCCCCAACTTGGGCAAGATGTTGAAGGAGTACCAGTCGTAGGCTTTTTCAAGTGGCTTGGCGACTTTGGAAAACTCCAACACCAACAACTTGCCTTGCGGCTTGAGCACGCGGCACATTTCGCGCAAAGCGGCGTCTTTGTGCGTCATGTTGCGCAAGCCAAAGGCCACGCTGACCACATCAAAGTGGTTATCGGGGAAGGGTAATTTTTCGGCATCACACACCAAGGTCGGCAAGACCAAACCATGGTCAAGCAAGCGATCGCGACCGGTGCGCAACATGGCTTCGTTGATGTCGGTGTGCACCACACGGCCTGTTTTGCCAACTTTTTTGGCAAAGGCCATCGACAAATCGCCTGTACCACCTGCAATGTCAAGCACTTGCGAGCCTTCGCGCAGATCAGCCACCATGACGGTGTAGCGCTTCCACACGCGGTGTAGGCCTGCGGACATGAGGTCGTTCATCACGTCGTACTTGGACGCGACGGAGTCAAACACACCACGGACGTGCTTGGCTTTTTCTTTTTCGTCGACAGTTTTGAAACCGAAGTGGGTGGTACTCATAGCTTTGTCAATCTTATCAATGTGCGTGACTGCTGCAGCCTGCACCTGCTTTTTCGGGCATGGGGGCGTCACGGTCAACGCCGGCTTCTTTGAGGCGACGTTCGTAGTCGGCCCAGAGCTGATCTTGTTCGGCGCCTAAGAAATACAAGTACTCCCACGTGAACAAGCCACTGTCGTGGCCATCGCTGAAGGTGGGTTTGATGGCGTAGTTGCCCACAGGCTCTAGGCCTTCGAGTTCAACCATGCGCTTGCCGGTTTGCAACACCTCTTGGCCCGGACCATGGCCTTGCACTTCAGCCGATGGGCTGTACACGCGCATGAGTTCAAACGGGATGCGAAAGCTTGCGCCATCGGCAAAACTCACCTCCAGCACACGCGAGGCCCCATGCACCGTGATGTCTTGCGGTGCAGGTGTGTTTTTTTGCAATCCAGCCATCAACAACTCCTTTAAACCAACACGCGCTCAATACCGCCCGCATTGGCGTTGGCCACGTAATCGGGCATCCATTGCTCGCCCAACATCTTGCGCGCCATCTCGACCACGATGTAGTCGGCTTCGAGCAAGCCGTTTTGCAAGTCGTCGCCATAGCGGGTCAGGCCTTGCAAGCAGCTGGGGCAGCTGGTGAGGATCTTCATGTCACCTGTGGCTTGACCGGTCATGGCACGCAAGGCTGCTTCGTCTTTTTGCAACTCGGCTTCTTTGCGGAAACGCACTTGGGTGGAGATGTCAGGGCGGGTCACACCCAGCGTGCCCGACTCGCCACAGCAACGGTCGCTCTTGCGCACATGGTCGCCCACCAACGCCTTGACCGTTTTCATCGGGTCTTGCTGTTTCATGGGGGTGTGACAAGGGTCGTGGTACAGGTAGCCCGCTTGTTGTTCAGCACTGAGCTTGATGTCTTTTTCGAGCAGGTATTCGTGGATGTCGACGATGCGGCAGCCGGGGAAGATCTTGTCGAACTGGTAGCTTTGCAGCTGGTCAAAACAAGTGCCGCAGCTCACCACCACGGTTTTGATGTCGAGGTAGTTGAGCGTATTGGCCACGCGGTGGAACAGCACGCGGTTGTCCGTGATGATCTGGTCGGCCTTGTCAAACTGGCCCGAGCCTTTTTGCGGATAACCGCAACACAGGTAACCGGGTGGCAACACGGTTTGCACACCCGCGTGCCACAACATGGCTTGCGTGGCGAGGCCCACTTGGCTGAACAAACGCTCAGAGCCGCAACCGGGGAAATAGAACACGGCTTCGGTTTCCGAGGTGGTGGTCTTGGGGTTGCGGATGATGGGCACGTAGTCTTTGTCTTCGATGTCCAACAACGCACGCGCGGTTTTCTTGGGCAAACCGCCGGGCATTTTTTTGTTGACGAAGTGAATCACCTGCTCTTTGAGGGGTGCCGCACCCACAGTGGCAGGAGGCGCTTTGGTTTGTTTACGTGCCACCACGCTCAAGGCGTCGTGCGCAAAGCGTTGGAGCTTCATGCCCACATCGACCATCGCGCTGCGTGCGAGTTTGATGGTTTCAGGGTTGGTAGCATTGAGCATGAACATGGCCGCTGCGTTGCCGGGACGGAAACTCTTTTGGCCCATCTTGCGCAAGAGGTTGCGCATGTTCATCGACACATCGCCGAAGTCAATTTTCACGGGGCAAGGTGTGAGGC
>JBEEJP010000237.1:0-3193 GCA_041169125.1 Pseudomonadota bacterium | reverse complement strand
GCCACCACCTCATCGGGGGTGACGCTCACCAGCTTCAACCCCAGCGTGTGGTTAAAGACAATTTTCTCTTCGTAGATTTCACGAAAGCCCTCAAGGTATTCAGGCTCAAAAACAACAGAGCTGGCCGCGGGCTGGGTCATGTGCAGGCCGCTCACAGCTTGGAGAAATCAGGTTTGCGTTTTTCCATGAAGGCGCTGAACGCCTCTTTGGCCGCAGGCTCGGTGAGCATGCGACCAAATGAGGTCACTTCGTCTTGCATCTGCTTTTGCACCAACTGGGCTTGACCAGCCTTCATCAAACGCTTGGTTTCCAAGAGAGAGGTCAAGGGCTTGGCTGCCAACTTGCGGGCTTGGGCTTGCGCATAAGTGTTCACTTCGGTGGGGGGCAACACACGGTTGACCAAGCCCACTTCCAGAGCAGCCTCCGCCATGAAAGGCTCACCCAGCAGCAACGCCTCCGCCGCGCGGTGGTAGCCCATCATTTGTGGCGCCAACAAACTAGACGCCGCTTCGGGGCAAATGCCGAGGTTGACAAAGGGCATGGCAAACACGGCGTTGTCACCGGCGTACACCAGATCGCAATGGAACAACAGCGTGGTGCCAATCCCCACCGCAGGGCCTGCCACCGCCGCCAGCATCGGCTTAGGAAATGTCGCGACACTTTTGAGCAACCTAAACACGGGCGCATCTTGTGTCGAGGGTGGGTTGTTCAAAAAGTCGGCAATGTCATTGCCCGCGCAAAACACGGTTTCGTGGCCTTGGAACACCAACACACGCACCTCCGGGTTGTGCTGCGCCTGCTCAACAGCATCGGCCAAAGCTGCGTACATGGCTGCGGTGAGTGAGTTCTTTTTATCCACGCGGTTGAACGTCAGGGTCATCACACCGGCATCGAGGTGGCTCAAAATTTCGCTCATGAGATTCCTTGTTTTTTATTGGGCACGCGACCAAACTTGGGTGCGAAAGAAGGGGCCAATGTAGCCACGCACTTGGAGTTTTTTGCCGCCTTCTTGCGGCACCATTTTGACGGTGTATTCCTTGCCATTCTCAGGGTCAAGAATTTTCCCGCCGTTGGCCCACAGGTTCTCCCCTGAAGCATCGGGCTTCACCCCACGGATGATTTCCATGCCGATGATCTCTTGGCCTTTGCGATCGTCTTTGCAGTCGTCGCACGTTTTTTTGGCGTTGGGGTCGTTGCGCAAGGACTTCACCACGCGACCACTGAGCACACCGTCTTTGTCAACGATGTGAATCTCCGCTTTGGCCTCGCCTGTTTTGTCGTCGATCGTGTGCCATGTGCCCACCGGCGTCATTTGCGCAAAACTGCTGCCAGCCAGCACCAAGCTCGCTGCTGCCACGCACTTTGAAAACTTAATTTGGATCATGGTTTGAATTTACCCGATTCATGGTTTGAAACAACTCAGGCAAACACCGCCTCTGTCTCCATGAGCACACCCGCCCCCGCACGCGCAGTGAGCATGAGCGAGGCCGTTTCTGGGAACAACTTGGCAAAGTAAAAACGCGCAGTCTGCAGCTTGGCTTGGTAAAACGGATCGCGATCACCCGCTGCTATTTTTTGCAACGCCACCTGCGCCATTCGGGCCCAAAAGTAGCCAAACACCAAATGGCCAGCCACCCGCAGGTAATCCACAGCGGCCGCCCCGACTTCGTCGGCGTTTTCCATGGCCTTGTAGCCAATCTCACCTGTGAATTGCGTCATTTGTTGACCCAACTTGGCCAATGGGTTGATGAACTCCGCCATGTCTTCATCGCCTTGGGCCTCAGCCACCAGCGCTGCAATGAGCTTGCCGAACTTTTTGAGTGAGGCCCCTTGGTTGGCCAACACCTTGCGTCCCAACAGGTCCAAGCTTTGGATGGTGTTGGTGCCTTCGTAAATCATGTTGATGCGGGCATCGCGCACGTACTGCTCCATGCCCCACTCGCGAATGAAACCATGGCCCCCAAACACCTGCATACACGCCGAGGTGGCCGTCCAAGCGTTGTCCGTGATGAAGGCTTTCACAATGGGCGTGAGCAAGGCCACTTGCTCGGCAGACTCGGCGCGTACGGCTTCGTCGGGATGGTTCAACTCACGGTCAATCAACAACGCACAATGCAGCGCCAAGGCGCGCCCTCCCTCGGCGTAGGCCCGTGCGGTGAGCAGCATCTTGCGCACATCGGGGTGCACCAAAATGCTGTCCGCCGGTTTGCTTGGATCTTTCACGCCCGTCAAGCTGCGCGATTGAATGCGGTCTTTGGCATAGGCCACCGCGTTTTGGTACGCCACTTCGGTCAAGCCCAGCGACTGCATGCCCACGCCCACGCGGGCCGCATTCATCATCACAAACATGGCGGCCAAGCCTTTGTTGGGTTGCCCCACCATCGTGCCCACGGCGCCGTCGAGCACCATTTGGCACGTGGCGTTGCCATGAATGCCCATCTTGTGCTCTAAGCCGCCGCAATAAATGCCGTTGCGCTCGCCCAAGCTGCCATCGGCATGGACATGAAACTTGGGCACCACAAACAAGCTGATGCCTTTGCTACCCGCCGGTGCATCGGGCAAACGGGCCAACACCAAATGCACGATGTTGCTCACCAGGTCGTGCTCGCCCGCGCTGATGAAAATTTTGTTACCCGTGATGCGATACGTGCCATCGGCCTGTGGCTCGGCCTTGGTGCGCAAGAGGCCCAAGTCGGTGCCGCAATGCGGCTCGGTCAAACACATGGTGCCCGTCCACTCGCCGCTGGTGAGCTTGGGTAAGTACAGCGCTTTTTGGGCGTCTGTGCCGTGGGCGTGCAAGGCTTCATACGCGCCGTGTGTGAGACCGGGATACATGGTCCACGCTTGGTTGGCGCTGTTGAGCATTTCATAAAAGCACTGGTTCACCACCACGGGCAGGCCTTGGCCCCCGTATTCGGGGTCGGCACTCAAGGCTGGCCAGCCGCCTTGCACGTATTGGTCATAGGCGGCTTTGAAACCATCGGGGGTCTTGACCTCATGGGTGTCGCGATTGAGCACACACCCCTGTTGGTCGCCCACTTGGTTGAGCGGAAAGATCACCTCAGCGGCAAATTTGCCGCCTTCTTCGAGCACCGCCGTCATCGTGTCTGCATCCATCTCTGCGTGCTTGGGCATTTGCTTCAAATCATCAGTGACGTGCAGCACTTCGTGCAACACAAACTGCATGTCGCGC
>JBEEJP010000236.1:0-3198 GCA_041169125.1 Pseudomonadota bacterium | reverse complement strand
AGTTGATCTCTGCTGGCTCCATCATCGTGCGTCAACGTGGTACCAAGTTTCACCCCGGCACCAATGTCGGCGTGGGCAAAGACCACACCTTGTTCGCATTGGTGGACGGTCACGTGTCGTTCGGCGTCAAAGGCGCTTTGAACAAGCACATGGTCAACATCACACCCGTTTGATTTTTCAAACTGATGTGCGACAAAGCCCCGACTTGTCGGGGCTTTACTTTTTTAGAATAGACCCATGAAATTCGTAGACGAAGCCTATATCGACATCGCCGCTGGTGATGGGGGGAACGGCTGCGTCTCCTTCCGTCATGAGAAGTACAAAGAGTTCGGCGGCCCCAACGGGGGAGACGGTGGACGCGGCGGCCATGTGTTCGCTGTGGCAGACCCCAACCTCAACACCTTGGTGGACTTCCGTTACTCACGTCGCCACGAGGCCAAGCGTGGCCAACACGGCATGGGCTCCGACATGTTTGGCCATGCGGGCGACGACATTACCTTGAAGATGCCTGTGGGCACCATCATCAGCGATGCCCAAACCGGTGACGTGCTGTTTGAGTTGCTCACGCCAGGCGAGGTCATCACCATCGCCAAGGGCGGTGACGGTGGCTTTGGCAATATGCGTTTCAAAAGCGCGATCAACCGTGCACCGCGTCAAAAAACACCCGGTTGGCCCGGTGAAAAGCGCGAGCTCAAACTTGAACTCAAAGTGTTGGCTGATGTGGGCTTGCTGGGCATGCCCAATGCGGGCAAATCGACGTTCATTTCAGCCGTTTCCAATGCGCGTCCTAAGATCGCTGACTATCCCTTCACCACCCTGCATCCCAACTTAGGCGTGGTGCGCGTGGGCCCAGAGCAAAGCTTTGTGGTGGCCGATGTGCCGGGTTTGATTGAGGGGGCATCTGATGGTGCCGGCTTGGGCCACCAATTCTTGCGCCACTTGCAACGCACCCGTTTGCTGCTGCATCTGGTGGACATTGCGCCGTTCGACGACGGGGTGGATCCTGTGGCGCAAGCCAAGGCCATCGTCAACGAACTGAAAAAATACGACAAGGCCTTGTACGACAAGCCCCGTTGGTTGGTCCTCAACAAGCTCGACATGGTGGGCGCTGATGAGCGCGCCGCCGTCGTGGCTGACTTCGTCAAGCGATTGAAATACAAAGGTCCGGTCTATCAAATCTCGGCGCTCACGCGCGAGGGGTGCGAGCCGTTGATCAAAGACATTTACAAACACATCAAAGCACAACAAGTGTCGGAGCAACCACCCGAGTACGTGGATCCGCGCTTTGCTGAACCCACGTCCGAATAAACCGCCATGACGCTTTCCACCTCTACCGTGTTGCGCGATGCACGCCGCATCGTGGTCAAGGTCGGCTCTAGCCTGGTCACCAACGAAGGTCGTGGCCTGGATGAACAAGCGATTGGCGAATGGTGTCGTCAGCTTGGCGCTTTGGTGCGTGATGGACGCGAAGTCATCATGGTGTCCAGCGGTGCCATTGCCGAAGGCATGAAACGCTTGGGATGGACCACCCGTCCGCAAGAGTTGCACGAGCTACAGGCTGCGGCTGCGGTCGGGCAAATGGGCTTGGCGCATATGTATGAAACCAAGCTGCGTGAAAACGGGCTGCGCTCTGCCCAAGTTTTGCTCACGCATGCCGACCTTGCAGACCGCGAGCGTTACCTCAACGCCCGTTCGACTTTGTTGACCCTGCTCACCCATGGGGTGTTGCCTGTCATCAACGAAAACGACACCGTCGTTAACGACGAAATCAAATTTGGTGACAACGACACCTTGGGGGCTTTGGTGGCCAACTTGGTCGAGGCCGATGCCCTCATCATCTTGACCGATCAAAAAGGTTTGTACACCGCAGATCCGCGTCGCGACCCATCAGCCACCTTTGTGCACGAAGCGCGTGCAGGGGACGCCAAGCTGGAAGAGATGGCGGGCGGCGCAGGCTCCAGCATTGGCAAAGGCGGCATGATCACCAAGATCTTGGCCGCCAAACGTGCCGCAGGCTCAGGTGCTTCCACCGTCATCGCATGGGGTCGTGAGCCTGATGCGCTGTTGCGTTTGACACAAGGCGAAGCGATTGGCACTTTGTTGGTGGCGCAAACCCAAAAACAACAAGCCCGCAAGCAGTGGATGGCGGATCATTTGCAGCTGCGAGGCTCCGTCACGATTGACGAGGGCGCTGTGAGCAAACTCAAAAGCGATGGCTCTAGTCTGTTGCCCATTGGCATGACGGGGGTCGATGGCGATTTCTCGCGTGGCGAAGTCATTGCAATTTTGGACGATCAGGGCTTAGAAGTTGCGCGAGGTTTGTCCAACTACGCTGCAGCTGAAGCGCGTTTGTTGTGTCGCAAACCATCGGGCCAAATGGCTGAACTCCTTGGCTATGCCGCAGAACCAGAAATGGTGCACCGCGACAACATGGTGCTTTCCAAATAGAAAAAGCCCACAGATGTGGGCTTTTTTTATGAGCCTTCGCGAGGTTGCCGCAAGGCCGATTGCGGATCTGGATCAAACGTTGCCCCCGGAGGGAGCTCGAGGTTGGGCCCCACATTCAAACGCTTGGAGGCGTGGGCGTGCTCTTGGTTGGCCGAGTGATGGTTGCCTGCGCGTAAATAACGGTTGCGATGGTCTTGGCGTGGCAAAAACCGTGACAGTTCAGTCAACGCCATTTCGTACACACCGCGTTTGAACTCCACCACCACATCCAGTGGCACCCAATAGTCGTTCCAACGCCATGCATCGAACTCGGGATGGTCGGTGGCGCGCAAATTCAAATGGTGATCTGGTGCGACCATTTGCAGCAAAAACCAAATTTGTTTTTGGCCTTTGTAAAAACCACGCGCATCGCGTCGGATGAACCGGTCTGGCACCTCATAGCGCAACCAATCACGGGTACGGGCCACAATGCGCACATGCTCTGGCTTGAGTCCCACTTCTTCGTGCAATTCACGAATCATGGCTTGCTCGGGCGTTTCACCACGGTCAATGCCGCCTTGTGGAAACTGCCAGCTGTGGGTGCGGATGCGTTTGCCCCAAAAAACCTGATTTTTCTGGTTGAGCAAGATGATGCCGACGTTGGGTCTGAACCCTTCTCGGTCAAGCATAATCGAACCTCAAATTTTTAAACTGAGTCGATTATGCACAGAGCTGCAGCACTTCACTCAGAATTTGCCCTAATTTCCCTAC
>JBEEJP010000235.1:0-3239 GCA_041169125.1 Pseudomonadota bacterium | reverse complement strand
ATTGGCGTGGCCAGATTGATGCCTTGCAAGTCGACTTGTACGACCACGAAGCCGCCTCGCCCGTGCTCGACAGTGCGGAGTTTTACAGCCACTGCCGTCAATTGCTCACCGACGACGGCGTCATGACCGTGAACTTGTTTGGCCGCAGCTCTAGCTTTGCGCAAAGTGTGGACAAGATGGCTGCGGCCTTTGGTGCCGATGCTTTGTGGGCCTTCAAGCCCACGCGTGAAGGCAACACGGTGGTGCTCGCGCAGCGCACGCCCACGCAGCCCAAACGTGCCGAGCTCATGGCGCGTGCCGAGGCCATCCAAGCACGTTGGCCCTTGCCTGCCACCAAGTGGTTGCGCGTGTTCAAACCCCTGAAAGCTGGATAAGTTAAGGGTTTACCCCTGACTTCTGTGTGACGCAACGTAGGTGGAACCCACATCGAATCGCACCTAGGCCGAACTCCATAATTCAGCGCATATTTGCTTTTGGATAGAGGAGATCAAATGATCAAAAGTCAAAAAGACTTTTTCTCCGGCCTGATGTTCATGCTGGTCGGCGGTGGGTTCGCATGGGGTGCGACCAATTACACCGTGGGTACGGGCGCTCGCATGGGCCCTGGTTACTTTCCCTTGTTGCTGGGTATTTTCTTGGCCGTGTTGGGCGCGTTCATCACGTTCTACTCGTTGGTGGAGCACACCGAAGACGGCGAACCCATTGGCAAGTTTGCATGGAAGCCCATCATCTACATCTTGGGTGCCAACATTGTGTTTGGCATTTTGTTGGCTGGTTTGCCTAGCTTTGGCATTCCTGCGATGGGTTTGATTGCTGCGATCTACGCCTTGGTGTTGATCGCCAGCAAAGCCGGCGACACCTTTGTGCTGAAAGACGTGCTCCTGCTGGCCACCATCTTGGCGGCTGGAAGCTATGTGGCGTTCATCTTGCTGCTGAAGTTGCAAATGCCTGTGTGGCCCACCTTTATTGCTGGCTAAGCCGGGAGACATAAAAAATGGATTTGATTGCAAACCTCTCACTCGGTTTTGGTGTGGCGTTCACGCCCATCAACCTCATGTACGCCTTGGTCGGTTGTATCTTGGGCACGCTCATTGGCGTGTTGCCTGGCATTGGCCCTGTGGCCACCATCGCCATGTTGTTGCCTGCCACTTACGCGCTGCCCCCTGTGTCTGCGCTGATCATGTTGGCCGGTATTTACTACGGCGCGCAATACGGTGGTTCGACCACCGCGATTTTGGTGAACTTGCCTGGTGAATCATCGTCGGTGGTGACCACCATTGACGGCTACCAAATGGCGCGCAAAGGCCGTGCAGGCCCCGCGTTGGCAGCGGCTGGTTTGGGTTCGTTCTTTGCGGGCTCTGTGGGTACCTTGATCTTGGCTGCGTTTGCGCCGCCTTTGACAGAACTCGCGTTCAAGTTCGGCCCTGCCGAATACTTCTCGCTCATGATTTTGGGCTTGGTGGGCGCGGTGGTGTTGGCTTCGGGCTCGTTGCTCAAAGCGATTGCCATGATCGTGTTGGGCCTGTTGATGGGCTTGATCGGGACCGACGTGAACTCGGGCGTGGCACGTTTTAGCTTTGACATCCCCGAACTCACCGACGGCGTGGGCTTCGTGGTGGTGGCGATGGGCGTGTTCGGTTACGGCGAAATCATTTCGAACTTGTCGCAACCCGAAGACGAACGCGAAGTGTTCACCGCCAAGGTGGAGGGCTTGTTCCCCACCAAGGAAGACTTCAAGAACATGTTGCCTGCCGTGATTCGCGGCACCTCGTTGGGTTCGTTGCTGGGCGTGTTGCCAGGTGGCGGTGCGTTGCTGGCTGCGTTTGCGGCTTACACCATTGAGAAGAAGACAGCCTTGAAAGAAGGCGAAGTGCCCTTCGGTCAAGGCAACATCCGTGGTGTGGCTGCGCCTGAATCGGCCAACAACGCTGGTGCGCAAACCTCGTTCATCCCGTTGCTCACCTTGGGTATTCCACCCAACGCCGTGATGGCCTTGATGGTGGGTGCGATGACCATTCACAACATCCAACCCGGCCCACAGGTGATGACCAGCAACCCCGAGTTGTTCTGGGGTCTGATTGCCTCGATGTGGATTGGTAACTTGATGCTCGTGATCTTGAACTTGCCGTTGATTGGCATGTGGATCAAGCTGTTGTCTGTGCCTTACCGCTTCTTGTTCCCCGCCATCGTGCTGTTCTGTGCGATTGGTGTGTACTCGACCAACAACAACACCTTCGACATCTGGATGGTGGCGGGTTTTGGTTTGATCGGCTACCTCTTCATGAAGCTGGGTGTGGAACCTGCGCCCTTGCTGTTGGGCTTCATCTTGGGCCCCATGATGGAAGAAAACTTGCGCCGTGCCTTGTTGCTCTCGCGTGGTGACTGGACGGTGTTTGGGACACGTCCTTTGTCGGCAGGTTTGTTGGCTGCAGCCGCTATGCTCTTGGTCATTGTGCTGTTGCCTTCGATCAAGTCCAAACGCGAAGAGGCCTTCGTGGAAGATTAAGGCCATGCAAGGGTGAGCTTCACCTGTTGCAAACCAACGGCACCTTCGGGTGCCGTTTTTTTATGAGGCGTGTGTGATGAAATTTTTCCAACCTCGGGTGTGGGCGGTGGCGGCTGCGGTGCTGGCTTTGTCCGCGTGCCGTTCTGGTCCGCAAGAGCTGGGGGCATCTGCTTCGCCATTGCAGCCCGAGATGGCCACAGGGTTTAGTGCCAAGCCAGATGTGGTGTTGCACACATGGGCAGTGGCCACGGCGAACCCCTTGGCCACGCAAGCGGGGGTGACGGTGCTCAAGGCGGGTGGTTCGGCGGTGGATGCCGCGATTGCCGTGCAAATGGTGTTGGGCTTGGTCGAACCGCAATCGAGTGGCCTAGGCGGCGGTGCGTTTTTACTGCACAGCGCGGGTGGGCATGTGCAAGCCTTTGATGGCCGAGAAACCGCGCCTGCGGCGGCCACGGAAGATTTGTTGCTGGGTGTGCAAGGCCAACCCCTGGCGTTTCATGCAGCCGCTGTCGGTGGCCGTGCCGTGGGCACACCCGGTGTGTTGCACATGTTGGCGCAAGCCCATGCACAGCATGGCAAGCTGCCATGGGCGCAGTTGTTTGAGCCGGCCATTCGCTTGGCCACACAAGGCTTTGCCATCAGTCCACGTTTGCACGCACAGCTCAAGGCCGATGCGTATTTGCGCCTCGACCCCACGGCACGTGCTTACTTTTACCAAGCGAATGGCGAGCCG
>JBEEJP010000234.1:0-3313 GCA_041169125.1 Pseudomonadota bacterium | reverse complement strand
GCACCGTGTTTCCAGGACCGGGCACGATTTACTTGGAGCAAAACCTGCACTTCAGTCGCCCCGTGCGTGTGGGCGATACCTTGAACGTGACGGTCACTTGCACAGCCAAGCACGATGACAAAAAAACCGTGGAGTTGGATTGCTCGTTGGTGAACCAAAAAGGTGAGCGCGTGCTTTATGGTGTGGCCAAGGTGATGGCACCGACCGAGAAGCTGCGCATGCCACGCATCCACGCACCGCACATCAGTTTGTTTGACCCCGAGCAGCGCCATGCCAATTTGCTGGCGCTCGGTGCCGAGCTTGAGCCCGTGCGCTGCGGTGTGGTGCATCCGTGCGATGCCGATTCCTTGCAAGGCGCGTTGGATGCGCATCATGCGGGCCTCATCCAGGCGGTGTTGATTGCGCCAGAAAAAAAGCTACGCGCTGTGGCTGCAGAGGCGGGCATTGATTTGACCCAGATTGAGGTGATCGACGTGGCGCACAGCCACGAAGCCGCCGAGTTGGCTGCGCAGATGGCCGCAGACAAAAAGCTAGAAGCTTTGATGAAAGGCAGTTTGCACACCGATGAATTGATTCACGCGGTGGTCTCGCAAAAAGGCTTGCGCACGGGGCGACGTATGTCGCATGTGTTTCGCTTTGAAGCGCCCATGTACCCCAAGCCGCTGTACATCACCGATGCCGCACTCAACATCGCGCCCACGTTGGCCGAAAAAGCAGACATCGTGCAAAACGCGATTTTGTTTGCACAAATCATGGGTGTGGCAACACCGAAGGTCGCCATTCTTTCAGCGGTAGAAACGGTGAACCCCAGCATTCCTTCCACGCTCGATGCGGCCGCGTTGTGCAAGATGGCAGACCGTGGCCAAATCAAGGGCGGCTTGCTCGATGGCCCGCTGGCGTTTGACAACGCCGTGTCAAGCCACGCGGCGCAAATCAAACACATTGCCTCGGCGGTGGCAGGGGATGCCGACATCTTGATGGCGCCTGACTTGGAGTCGGGCAATATGATGGCCAAGCAACTTGAATACTTGGCAGGTGCTTCAGGCTCTGGTGTGGTGCTGGGCGCACGTGTGCCGATTGCGCTGACCAGCCGTGCCGATACGGCCACCACGCGCAGCGCTTCGGCCTTGTTGGCCAAGCTCATTGCACACCACTACCGGACACATCCTGCATGAGCATCCTGTCGGTCAATGCGGGGTCATCAAGCCTCAAATTTGCGCTCTACCCCATTGAGGGGGGCCGCATTGGCGAAGCTGAGGTCACGGGCAACATCGAAGGCTTAGAGCCTTCGGGTCAGCCACGCATCAGCTTTTGTGCCACGGGGCAAGCGAAAGAATCTGCGGCGGTGTCCGTGCAACCCGCACAAGAGGCGTTTGATGCCGCGCTCAACACACTCAAAGCCTTGCTGGCTTCGCGCTTTGCACATGTGCGCGTGCAAGCCATTGCGCACCGTGTGGTGCATGGCGGTGCGTATTACAGCAGCAGTGTGCGTGTCACGGCTGACGTGATGGCGCAACTCGCGACACTCAACGCACTCGCCCCTTTGCACCAACCGCATAACTTGGCAGGCATCCGTGCATTTGCTGAATCGTTTGGGGATGTGCCCCAAGTGGCGTGTTTTGACACCGCGTTTCATCGCACGCTGTCGCCGCTAGAAACGACTTTTGCGATCGACCAAAAACTCACCGCACAAGGTGTGCGTCGCTATGGGTTTCATGGTTTGTCGTACCAATACGTGAGCCAAGTGTTGCAGCGCGAAGTGCCGCGCTCAGCGGGCCGCGTGGTCATGGCGCATTTGGGCAATGGGGCCAGTGTGTGCGCCACCACAGCGCACCAAAGTCGCGCCACCACCATGGGGTTTTCGGCACTCGATGGCTTGATGATGGGTACGCGCAGTGGCGCATTGGACCCCGGCGTGCTGCTATATTTGATGGAGCAGGGCTGGGGCCACGACCAACTTCAAACATTGCTCTACAAACAAAGTGGTTTGCTGGGCGTGTCGGGCGAGAGCGCGGACATGCGCACCTTGCGCGCTTCTAAAGCACAAGCCGCTCGTTTTGCTACCGATTTATTTGCGCACCGCGTGGTGCGCGAAGTTGGCGCACTCAGTGCCTGCATTGGCGGTCTCGATGTGTTGGCCTTCACCGGTGGCATTGGCGAACACGATGCGGTGTTGCGCCAACAAGTGGGGGATGCGTTGGCCTACCTGGGTGTTCACGTGGATGCCACGCGCAACGCAAAGGCCACAGGCGAGCGTGTGGTTTCGATTCATGCTGACAATAGCGCCATCGAGGTGTGGGTGGTCCCCACCGACGAAGGCCGTGTGGCCGCACAAGACGCTCTCGCGTTGTTGTAAATACATCTGAAAGCACGGCGTGAACATCAAAGACGCGATGAGTTGCTTCACCACGGGGGTGACTGTGGTGACCGCTCACACCCAAGGTCAAGATTGGGGCATGACTTGCAACTCCTTCAACACGGTGTCGCTCGATCCAGCCATGGTGTTGTGGAGTGTGCGTAAAAGTTCACTCAGTCATGCAGCCTTCATCAGCGCGGGCGGCTACATGGTCAATGTGTTGGGGGCTCAGCAAAAAGAGCTGGCACTCAGGTTTGCACAAGGCTCTCAGCAAGAACGATTTGCGAACCAACCACTGGTGCGTGGTGTCCATCAACACCCACGCTTAGACGGTGTGATTGCATGGTTTGATTGCCGCGTGGCACAAATCGTTTCAGCGGGGGACCATGACATCTTGATTGGCGAGGTGCTCGATTTTGGTGTGCATGCGGGACACGGTTTGGCCTACGCGCAACGCAGCTTTGGTGCGCTCGCACCGCTGGAAGAAGACTGACATTCTCATAGAATGCGGCAATGAAAAAAACTTACCTTCGTTTTTTGTCACTCGTACACGCGCTTGACAACACAAGCGTCGCGAGCTTGGATGAGACGGCCAAGCACTTGTTGCAGTTGATCGTGCTGCGATATGCCCAAGGTCAAGCACTCACGGTGACAGAGGCCATGGCGATGTCGACAGTCGCGAGCCCTGCCACCATTCATCGCAAGCTCACCAGCCTGTTAGACGCAGGTTTGGTCACGCAGGTGTTCGAAGGAAAAAACCGCCGCACCAAATACTTGACCCCCACTGCAGCAGCCGAGACCTACTTTGCCGAGCTGGGTGATGCGATGGCCAAGGCGGCGGCTTTGACCTGAAAATGGTTTACAATACTGCCCTGATTCGGTGGTATAGCTCAGTTGGTTAGAGCGCAGCATTCATAATGCTGATGTCGCAGGTTCAAATCCCGCTACCACCACCAT
>JBEEJP010000233.1:0-3331 GCA_041169125.1 Pseudomonadota bacterium | reverse complement strand
GGCCGAAAAAGGGTTTGTCTTGGTACCATCGTGGGTTGGCAAAAAATGGAGGCACCCAGTGTCAAAACTTCTTAAATTTGCATTAGGCGTTGACCGCATCAGTGAGCAATTTGGCCACGTCGCGGCTTTTGGCGTATTGGCTGCCGCTGTGATTTCAGCAGGCAATGCATTCATCCGTTACGGGTTCGATGTCAGCTCAAACGGCTGGCTCGAAATTCAGTGGTACTTATTTGCTGCCACGGTCATGTTGGGCGCCCCGCTGGTGCTCAAACTCAACGAGCACGTGCGCGTCGACTTGTTCTACGGCAAGCTCAAAGACAAAGGCCCGGTTTACGTTGACCTGTTCGGTTTGGTCTTTTTCTTGCTCCCCGTGATGGCCATGTTGACGTGGTTGAGCTTTCCGCTCTTCGTCAAAATGTATGTGACCAACGAAATGTCTAGCAACGCAGGTGGCCTGATTCGCTGGCCTGCCATGTTGCTTCTCCCCTTGGGCTTTGGCTGGATGTTCCTGCAAGGTTTGAGCGAAATCATCAAGCGCGTGTCTTACTTGCAGGGCAAGTTTGAGATGGACACGCACTACGAAAAGCCCGTGCAATAAGGACCCACGATCATGCAAATGGAAAACTTCGCTCCCATCATGTTCGCCGGCCTTGTGCTGACGATGCTCATTGGCTTCCCTGTCGCCTTCTCATTGGCCTTCTTAGGCTTGGCGTGTGGCCTCTTCGCCATCAGCATGGACTGGTTCCCTGTGAGCTTCATGTCCAACTTGCCGTTGAACATTTTTGGCATTCTCAGCAACGACTTGTTGCTGGCCATTCCCTTCTTCACCTTCATGGGTGCCATTCTGGAAAAGTGTGGCCTCGCTGAAGACATGCTCGACTCGATGGGCCAGCTCTTTGGTACCGTGCGCGGTGGCTTGGGCTACTCGGTCATCATCGTGGGCTTCATCTTAGGCGCCATCACCGGTACGGTGGCAGGTCAGGTGATTGCCATGGCCTTGATCTCATTGCCTGTGATGATTCGCTACGGCTACAACATGCGCTACGCCACCGGCGTGTTGGCTGCGTCAGGCACCATCACCCAGCTCGTGCCACCTTCACTCGTGTTGGTCGTCATGGCCGACCAACTCGGTCGCTCTGTGGGCGATATGTACAAAGGCGCATGGGGCCCCTCCATGCTGCAAGTGGCCATCTTCGCGCTGTACACCTTTGCCTTGGGCCTGATCAAACCCGACCATGTGCCCGGCATCCCTAAAGAAGCCCGCACAGCAGATGGTTTTCACCTGTGGATGAAGTGCTTGCGCGGCATCATCCCCTCGGCCTTCTTGATCTTTGCTGTGCTCGGCTCGATGGGTGGTTTGCCCGGCATCAACACCGCCATTGCCACCCCCACCGAAGCCGGTGCCATGGGTTGCGTGGGCGCCTTGATCTTGGCTGCCATGCACAACCGCTTGGACAAAGCCCTGATTTGGGAAGCCATGCACAGCACCATGCGCCTGACCGCCATGGTGGTGTTCATCTTGATCGGTTCACGCGTGTTCTCGATGGTGTTCCAAGGCGTGGACGGCGCCAAGTGGGTGGAGCACTTGCTCACCGGCTTGCCTGGTGGCCAAGTGGGCTTCCTCGTGGTGGTGAACATCTTCATTTTCTTCTTGGCGTTCTTCTTGGACTTCTTTGAAATCGCCTTCATCATCTTGCCCATGCTTGGCCCCGTGGCCGACAAGATGGGCATCGACATGGTGTGGTTCGGTGTGCTGCTGTGCGTGAACATGCAAACCAGCTTCATGCACCCACCGTTCGGTTTTGCCCTGTTTTACTTGCGCGGCATTGCGGACACCTTGTTCAAAGAAGGTCGCATCGAAAAACCCGTCAAATCCAACGACATCTACATGGGCGCCATTCCTTGGGTCATCATGCAGTTGGTCTTGGTGGTGATCGTGATCTTCGTGCCCGAGACGGTGACCATGTTCTTGGACAAAGAAGAAAAAGTCGATCTTGACAAGGTGGTCATTGAAATGCCAACCGAGCAAGAAACACCCGAGGCTGAACTCAAACTCGAAGGTGCGAAACCATCTGACAGTGAAAGTGCCGCCCAAGAACAAAAGCGCATGGAAGACTTGTTTAAAAAATAAACGCGTCGCCATGACAAGCCCCTCCGGTACGCCTGAGGGGCTTTTTCTTGTCAACTCACCCCCTGCACCATGACCGACACCGAACCCACCACCTCTACAGCACTAGGCCCTGCCCCTTTTGTGTTTCGCCCCTCTATCGATGACGGCATTGAAGGTCCCGCCTTTTCGCGCTGGTTTCAAGCCATCACATGGACCACGTTGGTGGGCTCCGGTTATTGGTTGTTCACCCTGTGGCAACAAGGCAAGTTTGGGGGCGACACAGGTTTGAATGGCTTGCGTGCGGCGGGTTGGTTTGTGTTGGGCTGGGCGCTGCTGGCTTGGACCACATGGCATGTCATGCACAGCCGCGCACGCTTAGATACCCAAGGCATTCACCAAACTTGGATTTGGGACAAGCACATGCACTACGACGAGCTGGCCTACGCCAAGCTCGTTCGCGTGCGAGGCCTTGAGTGGTTCATGGCCCCACGCTTTTATGTGCGCACCTTGATGGGTAAATTTGCCGTGTTTTATGTGAGCAGCCCACAGGTGCAGGCTGAATGCGAGCGTTTGAGCGAAGAGTTGGCGGCATTCAGAGCGTTTTAAAAAATCTCACGCATAAAAAAACCACGCCAAGGCGTGGTTTTTTGTTCGTTCAGAAAAACTGAATCACAGCTTTTGCTTTTGCATGAACGAGTCAAACTTGGCTTCTGTGAATTGGAACCACAAGTTGGAGTCGCCACGGAACTTGGCGTAATCGGTGTACACCTTTTTCCAGTTGGCGTTCTTGGCATTGAGTTCTTCGTAGAACGCCATGGCTTCTTTGAAAGCCGCAGCCATCACGTCTTTGGGGAACTCGCGCAACTTGGTGCCAGAGCCCACCAACTGCTTCAATGCAGCAGGGTTGCGTGCGTCGTACTTGGCTTGCATGTCGGTATGCGCCATGGCCGCAGCGGCTTCAACGATGGCTTTGTTCTCAGGCGAGAGCGCAGCAAATGCTTTGTCGTTGATGAAGAAGTCGAGCTGAGGGCCGCCTTCCCAGAAGCCTGGGTAGTAGTAGAAAGGCGCCACCTTGCTGAAGCCCAATTTCAAATCGTCATAAGGGCCAATCCACTCGGCTGAGTCAATCGTGCCTTTTTCCAATGCGGGGTAAATGTCGCCGCCGGGAATGTTTTGTGGCACAACGCCCAAACGCTCCAACACCTTTCCACCGAAGCCACC
>JBEEJP010000232.1:0-3340 GCA_041169125.1 Pseudomonadota bacterium | reverse complement strand
ATTGGCAGCTTGTGTCTGAGCCCACTTGGCTTCAATTTGCTTCAACTCTGGCAACAACTGCTTGGTCACGGTCGCCCCTTGCAGGCCTTCAATGATGTCGCACTGCACGGTGATGGCGTATTCACGTCCCTCTCGCCACATGACCCCTGGCTCCCAAGTGAAACTGAGCTTGGCAATTTGTGCCAACGGAATCATGCGCCCCGAGCTGGTGGGTACATACGCATTGCCCAAATCGGTGATGGCATCACGCTCTTCCACGGGTTGACGCAGAACAATGTCGATCAGCTTGTTGTCTTCGCGGAACTGCTCGACGGTGGAGCCCACCAGCAATGTTCGTACGGCTTGGGCGATGGACTGGCTGGTAACACCCAAATTGCGCGCCTTGGCTTGGTCGATGTCCAAACTGATGGCTTTGACGTTTTCGTTCCAGTTGTCATTGGTCCCGCGCGTGGCCGTGTTGGCACGCATGGCCGCTTTGACCTCATCTGCCCGAACACGCAACAACTTGGGATCGGGCCCGACCACACGGAACTGAACGGGGTACGGCACCGGCGGGCCATTGGGCAGCAGCTTCACGCGGGCACGCGCCTCTGGAAACTCTTGTGCCAACATGGCAGGCCAAGCCAAGCGCAACGCTTCACGACGTTTCAAATCTTCTGGCACCACAATGATTTGCGAGACGTTGGATTGTGGAAACACTTGGTCAAGCGGCAAGTAAAAACGCGGCGCACCTGAACCAATCCAAGTACTCACCGTTTGCACGCCTTGCTCTTTGAGCAATCGCTGCTCGACCGCTTGGGTGACCGCCTCGTTTTCTTTGAACGACGTGCCCTCGGGGAACCACAAATCCACCAAAATTTCAGGACGCGCCGAATCTGGGAAGAACTGCTGTTGCACACGGCTCATGCCAACCAGCCCCAAAGCAAACAACGCGAGGGTGATGCCAATGGCTTTCCAGCGATATTCCACACACCATGTCACTGCGGCACGAAAGCGTTGGTAAAACGGGCTGTCAAACAACTCGTGCTCGCCCCCGTGTTCACCATGTGGCTTAACCTGCAAGAGCAAGGTCCCCAAGTACGGCACAAAGTAGACCGACACCCACCAGCTCAGCACCAGCGCGATGACCGTGACCGCAAAAATGGCAAAGGTGTACTCGCCCACGGTGGACTTGGCCATGCCAATGGGCAAGAAACCCGCCGCCGTGATGAGGGTCCCCGTCAACATGGGCATGGCAGTGACTTCATACGCAAAAGTCGCAGCACGCACACGGTCGTAGCCCTCTTCCATTTTGCGGACCATCATTTCCACCGCAATGATGGCGTCGTCAACCAAAAGCCCTAAGGCAATGATGAGTGAGCCCAACGAAATTTTGTGCAGCCCAATGCCCCAGTAGTTCATGGCCAAAAACGTCATCGCCAACACCAGCGGAATCGTGATGGCCACCACTAAGCCGGGACGCACATCCACATACCAGCCGTAGCGCCCACCTTTGTGCAAGCCTAGCGACACAAAGCTGACCACCAACACAATCAGCACGGCCTCAATCAATACGCGAACAAATTCCCCTACCGACTTAGACACCGCTTTGGGTTGGTCTTGGACCTGCGCCAAGGTCACACCCGCAGGCAAGGTTTTTTCGATCCGCGCCGCCGCCACTTCAAGCGACTTGCCCAACGCAATGATGTCGCCCCCCTTGGCCATAGACACACCCAAAGCAATCACCGCTTGGCCTTGGTGATGCACCTTCACCACCGCCGGCTCGACGTAGCCGCGCTTAACTTTGGCGATGTCCCCCAGCTTGACTTGTTGGCCAGAGCTGCCACGAATGGGCATGGCGCGCAATTGCTCTTCAGTTTCAAACTGGCCATCAATGCGAACTTGCAGCACATCGAGTGGTGTTTGAATCGTGCCCGCGTTTTCTACGGCGTTCTCTTGGCCCAACTGCGCCAGCACCGCATTGAGATCGAGGCCGAGTTGCACCAAGCGTTTTTGAGGAATTTCGACGAAGATTTTTTCGTCCTGCACACCAAACTGCTCCACCTTGGCCACGTCTTTGACGCGCAAGAGTTGTTGACGCACATCGTCGGCAAATTTCTTCACCTCTGCAGGGGTAAAGCCAGGTGCATCGAGGGCGTAAATAACGCCATACACGTCACCAAACTCGTCATTCAAAAACGGGCCTTGCACACCTTGTGGCAAGGTGTAGCGGATGTCGCCGATCTTTTTGCGTACCGAGTACCACACATTGGGGACATCAGCAGGCTTGGAGTAGTCCTTGATTTGGAAAATGATTTGCGATTCACCAGGCTTGGAATAGCTGCGAATCTTGTCCGCATAAGGCACCTCTTGCAGCGTGCGTTCCAACTTGTCGGTCACTTGCTCGGCCACTTGTTGTGCTGTCGCACCCGGCCAATAGGTGCGAACCACCATCGCACGGAAGGTGAACGGTGGGTCTTCGTCTTGCCCCAACTGAAAGTAAGACGCCATGCCCAAGACCATGAGCACCACCATCAAGTAACGGGTCAGTGCGGGGTGCTCAATGGCCCACTGAGAGAGGTTGAACTTGTCCATGCTGACCTCACTTGGCAGCGCCGAAGATCGACACCTTTTGCCCAGCCGTCAACACATGCACCCCCGACACCACCACTTGGTCTCCGTTTTGCAAACCCGTATCGACCACTGCCTCATTGCCATCGGCCGTTGTGACTTGAATGGTTTGTGCTTTGACGGTCATGGTGGCAGGGTCTATCACCCACACCGATGTGGCGCCGCCTTCGCTTCGCAGTGCGTGGGTAGGTAACTTGATGCGGGGGGTCTCCCCCTTTAAATTGGACGCACGCAAACTCACCGTCACCGTCGAACCCAGCACCGGATCCGCTTCTTTGGGCAACGCGGCTTTCACCACAAACGTACGGGTCATGGCATCGGCGCTGGCGGAAACATCACGCACTTTGGCTTCATAAACTTTGCCATCGACCCACTGGCGCACATCCACCAACACGCCGGCCTTCAACGAAGCCAATTTATCTTCCGACACCGAGAACACCACATCACGCGGACCATCCAAGGCCAAACGAACCACGGGTTGACCGGCAGCAACCACTTGACCGGCTGAGGCGTCGACAGAGGTGATCACGCCTGCCCCATCGGCCAACAGGTGCGTGTAATTGGATTGGTTGCCTTGCACGGTGCTCTGCGCCTGCGCTTGGCGCCACTGTGCTTGCGCGGCCTTGTCATTGGCTTGGCGGCGCTCTAGCTCTGCCGCGCTGATGAAGCCTTGTTCAAACAAGCCTTGGTAACGCTTCAAATCAGCGGCAGCCACATCGCGGTTACTTTG
>JBEEJP010000231.1:0-3389 GCA_041169125.1 Pseudomonadota bacterium | reverse complement strand
CAACTCCGTGGTGCTTTGCAACGTGCAGAGGCGGATGTGGCTGGCCTGCAGCGTGAGTTGTCACGCTTGACACCGCCGGTGCAAACGGGGGTTCAACGATGACGGGCTCGACTGGGGCATCGCCCGCGCATTACGCACAAGCCTTTGACTTGTTGGCCACTTTGGTCGCCGTGGTGCGCACCGATGGTGTGGTGGTGTTTGCCAACGCAGCGCTTGAAGATGTGATGGGCGTGTCACGGCGCACCATTGAGGGGGCTTCGCTGGCGAGTTATTTCAATGAGCCTGATTCGCTGGCAAATGCCTTGAAAGGTGCGCAAACCCAAGCCTTTGCCACGTTGCGCTATGACGCCTTGTTGCGCCGCCCTTTGCAAGACCCGTTGCCCGTGCATGTCATCGTGGCACCCACAGAGGTCAGAGGCGAGGTTCTGGTTGAGCTGCTCCCCCTAGAGCAACAAACTCGCCAAGAGCGCGAAGAGCGCTTGATTGACCAAGCGCAGGCCAACAAAGAGCTGATTCGTAATTTGGCGCACGAGATCAAAAACCCGCTGGGCGGTATTCGTGGCGCGGCGCAATTGCTGCAAATGGAGGTCGAGAGCAAAGACCTGATTGAGTACACCCAAGTCATCATTCACGAAGCGGACCGCTTGCAATTGTTGGTGGATCGGTTGTTGGCGCCGCATCGTCGCCCGCATGTGGTGGGCGATGTGAACATTCACGAGGTGTGTGAGCGGGTGCGCAGCCTCATCTTGGCCGAGTTCCCCAAGGGCTTGCGCGTGGTGCGTGACTACGACACCTCGATTCCAGAGTTCCGAGGTGACAGAGAACAATTGATCCAAGCCGTGCTCAACATCGCGCACAACGCGGCGCAGGCGCTGGTGGAGCGCGTGGCTGAAGGCGACGCTGAAATTGTTTTGCGTACGCGCATCAGTCGCCAAGTCACATTTGGCAAACAGCGCTATCGCTTGGCACTGGAATTGCATGTGATTGACAACGGGCCTGGCATTCCAGAAGACATCAAGGATCGGTTGTTCTTTCCTTTGGTGTCTGGTCGGGATGGCGGCTCGGGCTTGGGGCTGAATTTGGCACAAACCTTTGTGCAGCAGCACCACGGTCTGATTGAGTGTGACAGCGTGCCGGGGCGTACGGATTTCAAAATCCTCATCCCGTTGCCTTGACGCCTCCAGTGGCTCCTAACTTAGAAATGAAAGTGCCGAGATGAAATCGATTTGGATTGTGGATGACGACCAGTCAATTCGCTTCGTGCTGGAAAAAGCGCTGCTGCGCGAGAACCTGCCCACGCGCAGCTTCACCAGTCCCCGCGAAGTGCTGCAAGCGCTCGACTCGGTGACGGACGACGATGGCCCGCAAATTTTGGTGAGCGACATACGCATGCCTGGTGGCTCGGGTCTGGACTTGCTCACCAAAGTCAAAGAACGCTTGCCTGCGTTGCCCGTCATCATCATGACGGCCTTTTCTGATTTGGACAGTGCTGTACAAGCGTTTCAAGGGGGTGCTTTTGAATACCTGCCCAAGCCGTTTGACTTGCCCAAAGCGGTGGAGTTAATTCGCCGTGCGTTGGATGAAAGCCAGCGCGAACAAGCCCAAAGCGAGGCACAAGACGCCACACCCGAAATGCTTGGCCAAGCGCCGGCCATGCAAGACGTGTTTCGTGCCATTGGTCGATTGAGTCAAAGTCATGTGACGGTGATGATCACGGGGGAGAGCGGTTCGGGCAAAGAGTTGGTGGCCCGTGCGCTGCACAAACATTCACCGCGTGGTGATGCGGGCAGCAAAGGCCCGTTCGTGGCGATCAACACAGCGGCCATTCCCAAGGATTTGTTGGAGAGTGAGCTCTTTGGCCATGAGCGTGGAGCCTTTACTGGGGCGCAAACCACACGTCGCGGTCGTTTTGAACAGGCCGAGGGCGGCACCTTGTTTCTCGATGAAATTGGCGACATGCCATTTGATTTGCAAACCCGTTTGCTGCGTGTCTTGAGTGACGGCAATTACTACCGTGTCGGCGGACACAACGCCATCAAAGCCAATGTGCGTGTGATTGCGGCGACACATCAAGACTTAGAAAAACGCGTCAAAGACGGGGTGTTTCGCGAAGACTTGTTCCACCGTTTGAATGTCATTCGTTTGCGCTTGCCCGCGTTGCGTGAACGTCGCGAAGACATTCCCACATTGACACGCCACTTTTTGCAGCAGAGCGCACAACAATTGGGCGTGGAGCCCAAACGCATTGCGGAATCTGCACAAACCATGCTCAATCAGTTTTCGTTTCCGGGCAATGTGCGCCAACTTGAAAACATTTGCCATTGGTTGACGGTGATGGCCCCCGCCCAAGTGATTGAGCCCAAAGACTTGCCACCCGAGGTGACGCTCTCGGCAGAGGCTGGTGGGGCGATGGCGCAGGCTGAGCAAGACACGTCGGGCGTGTTGTCAGCCCACGCCTCAGAGTCGGTGGGGGGGGCTGCGCAGACAAACCATGATGCGGTGCTTTCAGCTCAAAACGTCGGCACTGCGCCTGTGGTGCTCAATATGCCTGGTGCTGATTGGGAGCAAGGTTTAGAAGCCGAGGCCATGAGCATGTTGGTGGCAGGGCGCACCGATGTGTGGGATGCCTTGGTCAATCGCGTGGAGGCGCGTTTGATTCAAACGGCGCTGGCCAACACCCGTGGGCGACGCATTGAGGCTGCGCAAAAGCTGGGCATTGGGCGCAACACCATCACGCGCAAAATTCAGGAGCTGGGAATAGACGATTGATCAGCCCAGCGTCACCACCACCGGTGTGTGGTCGCTGGGGCGTTCGTTTTTGCGTGGGGCTTTGTCAATCACACAGGCCTGCACGCTGGCTTTGAGCGCGTCGCTCACCAAGATGTGGTCAATGCGCAGGCCACGGTTGCGGCGAAACGCAAACTCGCGGTAGTCCCACCAGCTGTAGCTTTTCTCGGGCTGTTCAAACAAGCGAAACGCATCGTGCGTGCCCAAGTCAATCAGCGCTTGGAAGTGCGTGCGCTCTTGCACGGTGCAGTGGATGGTGTCTTTCAAACCCACCGGGTCCCACACATCGCGGTCGTCCACGGTGATGTTGAAGTCGCCCATCAACACCAGCTTGGGGTGTTGTTGAAGCTCTTCGCGCAGCCAGTTTTGCAAAGCTTCGAGCCAGCGCATTTTGTAAACAAACTTGTCGCTGTCAGGTGCTTGACCGTTGGGAAAGTACGCGCCAATCACGCGCACATCGCCTACGGTGCCCGCAATCACGCGGGCCATGTCGTCCTCAAATTCCGGAATGTTTTTCACCACATCGGCAATGGGTGTGCGCGACAGCAGCGCCACACCGTTGTAGGTTTTTTGGCCGAAGAAGGCCACTTGGTAGCCCGCAG
>JBEEJP010000230.1:0-3391 GCA_041169125.1 Pseudomonadota bacterium | reverse complement strand
TGCCTGGTGACAACGTGTCGATCACTGTGAAGTTGATCCACCCCATTGCGATGGAAGAAGGCTTGCGCTTTGCGATTCGCGAAGGCGGTAAGACCGTCGGCGCGGGTGTGGTTGCCAAGATCATTGCCTAATCGCTGGAGATTTAGGGGCGTAGCTTAGTGGTAAAGTTGCGGTTTCCAAAACCGTCGATGGGGGTTCGATTCCCTCCGCCCCTGCCACTTAAAGCTTAAAGCTCCGTGGTTTACCAAGCCCGCCATGATGGCGGGCTTCGGTGTCTTAACAAACGCATAAAAAACGGTACAGGAAAACCCTTATCCATGTCTGTAGCAAATATTGAAAACGTCTCGACGACCGCTGACAAAGCCAAGCTTGTTTTGGTGGTGGCTTTGGTCGTGGCTGCCTTGGGTGGTTTTTACACATTGACCGCGCAAGGGGTCATTGTTCAGTGGTTGGCATTGATCGGTGGCTTGGTGGCTGCTGTGGTGGTGTTCTTGTTGTCGTTGCCTGGCCGCCAGTTGGTGGCCTTTGGTGGTGATGCGTGGCGTGAAGTCAACAAGGTTGTGTGGCCAACTCGTAAAGAGTCCACCCAAATGACTTTGTATGTGTTTGCCTTTGTGGTGATCATGGCGCTGTTCTTGTGGTTGACCGATAAGACCCTCGAATGGGTGTTTTACGACCTGATTCTGGGCTGGAAAAAATAATGAGCGACATTCTCGACAACGCCGCAGCTGATGCGGCTTCAACGCCACCTGCTTACGTGAATCCAGATTTGCGCTGGTATGTGGTGCATGCCTATTCGGGTATGGAAAAAGCGGTTGAGCGCAATATCCGCGAAAGCATTGCGCGCGCTGGCATGGAAACCAAATTCGGTCGCATCTTGGTGCCCACTGAAGAAGTGGTGGAGATGAAAAACGGTCAACGCCGTACCGCTGAGCGCAAGTTTTTTCCTGGCTATGTGTTCGTTGAAATGGTGATGGATGACGACACATGGCACTTGGTGAAGCACACCAACAAGGTCACAGGTTTCGTGGGTGGTGCAAAGAACCGCCCTGCGCCTATTTCCGAATCTGAAGTCCAGAAGATCGTGAGTCAAATGCAAGACGGTGCAGAAAAGCCTCGTCACAAAGTGGAGTTCATGGTGGGTGAGTTGGTGCGTGTCAAAGAAGGTCCGTTCACCGACTTCAATGGCTCCGTCGAAGAGGTCAACTACGAGAAGAGCAAAGTGCGCGTCTCGGTCACCATTTTCGGTCGTGCCACGCCTGTGGAATTGGAATTTAGCCAGATTGAGAAAACCTAATCTGGTTTAAACGTTTTGTGGTTTGGCGCTTCCCGACTCGGCGTCAAACATGGAGAGTGAGTCGTTAACCCCGGGGAGTTCGTAAGAACGTTTGTACCCGCAAGGAGAAAAGCATGGCGAAGAAAATCGTCGGCTTCATCAAGCTGCAAGTGCCAGCTGGTAAGGCCAACCCATCACCACCCATCGGTCCAGCATTGGGCCAACGTGGTTTGAACATCATGGAATTCTGCAAGGCGTTCAACGCCCAGACCCAAGGCGTCGAGCCAGGTCTGCCATTGCCAGTGGTGATCACTGCATTTGCAGATAAATCTTTCACTTTCATCATCAAGACGCCTCCAGCGACCACTTTGATCAAGAAAGCGATCAAGTTGGACAAAGGTTCTTCACGTCCTCACGTGGACAAAGTTGGCAAGATCACTCGTGCTCAGCTCGAAGAAATCGCCAAGACCAAAATGGAAGACTTGAATGCTGCTGATTTGGACGCGGCTGTTCGCATCATCGCCGGCTCTGCCCGTTCGATGGGCGTGACTGTGGAGGGCGTGTGAGATGGCCAAGTTGACTAAAAAACAAAAAGCCCTCGTGGGCAAAGTCGAAACCACGAAGTTGTACGCCTTGGCTGATGCTTTGAGCATCGTCAAAGAATGCGCCACTGCCAAGTTCGATGAATCGATCGACGTGGCTGTGCAACTCGGTATTGACGCCAAGAAATCTGACCAAGTGGTGCGCGGCGCTGTCGTGTTGCCTAACGGTACTGGTAAAACTGCTCGCGTGGCTGTGTTCGCCCAAGGTGCTAAAGCTGAAGAAGCGAAAGCCGCTGGTGCTGACGTGGTGGGTATGGACGACTTGGCCGCTCAGGTCAAAGCCGGTGACATGCCTTTCGACATCGTGATCGCTGCGCCTGACGCCATGCGCGTGGTGGGTACTTTGGGTCAAATCTTGGGCCCACGTGGTCTGATGCCTAACCCCAAAGTGGGCACTGTGACGCCTGACGTTGCAACCGCTGTGAAAAACGCCAAAGCTGGTCAAGTCCAGTTCCGCGTTGACAAAGCCGGTATCGTGCACACCACCATCGGCCGTCGTTCATTCGACACCGACAAGTTGCAAGGCAACTTGGCTGCATTGGTTGAAGCTTTGAACAAAGCCAAACCAGCATCAAGCAAGGGTGTTTACCTGCGCAAAGTTGCCGTGTCCTCCACCATGGGTGTGGGCGTGCGCGTCGATGTGCAAACCGTAGGCGCGTAATTCGCGTTTACAAAAATTTGGATGACGCGAGAGCGTCGTTCGAAGTGGTGGGCTGAAGCAACTTTTCGAAGTTGCACAGGCCATCCAAGACCGTTGGTGTGGGGCTTTGATCCTACTTAATTGAAAGACCAACGCAGATGGCGATCCCGCTCGACGGAATTCTTCCTGACAGTTAGGTCGCTGCAAAAGTGGCGTGTCAACGAGCAAATGCTTGACGACACATTTAAAGGAGTAGACCTTGAGTCTGAATCGCAGTGAGAAAGAAGCGGTCATTTCAGAAGTGACCAACCTCGCCGCCCAAGCTCAAACGCTGGTGATTGCGGAATACCGCGGCATCACGGTCGCTGACATGACCAAATTGCGCAACCAAGCGCGCAGCAATGGCGTGAGCCTGAGCGTGTTGAAAAACACACTCGCTCGCCGTGCTGTGACAGGTAGCGCATTTGAAGTTGTCGCTGACCAGATGACCGGCCCGCTGATCTATGGCTTCTCTGCCGACGCTATCGCTGCCGCTAAGGTGGTGGCTGAGTTCGCGAAAACCAACGACAAGTTGGTGATCCGTGCTGGCGTTTACGGTGGTAAAGCAATGGACGCCAACGGCGTTAAGCAATTGGCAAGCATCCCTTCGAAAGAAGTGTTGTTGGCTCAGTTGTGTGGCTTGATGAAGTCGCCTATTTCCCGCACCGCCGTGGTGTTGGGTGCTTTGGCTGCTCAAAAAGGCGAAGCAGCTGCCGCTTAATGCGCAGCTTGTGTTTTAACTAATTGTTAGGAAATAAAAATGGCATTCGATAAAGACGCATTTTTGACCGCGCTCGACAGCATGACGGTCTTGGAACTCAACGACTTGGTGAA
>JBEEJP010000229.1:0-3434 GCA_041169125.1 Pseudomonadota bacterium | reverse complement strand
CCACACACCCCAGCTATACCCTGTACACATCGGGTACCACAGGCAAGCCCAAAGGCGTGCAACGTGACACCGGTGGCTACACCGTGGCTTTGGCGGCCAGTATTCCTAACATCTACCAAGGCAAGCCGGGTGAGACCTTCTTCTGTACCAGCGACATCGGTTGGGTGGTGGGGCACAGCTACATCATCTATGGCCCATTGATCGGCGGTATGGCCACCATCATGTACGAAGGTCTGCCCATTCGCCCAGACGGCGGCATTTGGTGGAGCTTGGTGGAGAAATACAAAGTCTCGGTCATGTTCAGTGCGCCCACCGCGATTCGCGTGCTCAAAAAGCAAGACCCCGCTTTGTTGACCAAGTACGACTTGTCCACCCTCAAGGCCTTGTTCTTGGCGGGCGAGCCCTTGGACGAGCCAACGGCCAAGTGGATTTCTGAAGGTCTGAACGGCAAAGCCATCATCGACAACTACTGGCAAACCGAAACCGGCTGGCCTATTTTGACCATCTGCAACGGTGTTGAAAAAGCCCCGAGCAAGTTTGGCTCACCCGGCAAGGCGGTGTACGGCTACAACGTCAAGTTGGTGGACGACCAAACCGGTGAAGAGCTCACAGGCGCCAACCAAAAAGGCGTGTTGACTATCGAAGGCCCATTGCCTCCCGGCAATTTGCAAACCATTTGGGGTGACGACAACCGTTTCGTCAACACCTACTGGAAGACGGTGCCTAACAAGCTCGTGTACAGCACCTTTGACTGGGCTGTGCGTGACGAAGACGGCTACTACTTCATCTTGGGCCGTACCGACGACGTGATCAACGTGGCGGGTCACCGCTTGGGCACCCGTGAGATTGAAGAAAGCATTTCTAGCCATCCCAACATCGCTGAAGTGGCGGTGGTCGGTGTGGCCGATCAACTCAAAGGTCAAGTGGCCATGGCGTTTGCCATTGCCAAGGACGCTTCGGGTTTGACCAACGAAGCGGCCCACAAGGCCTTGGAAGCCGAAGTCATGAAAGTGGTGGATGGCCAGCTGGGTGCTGTGGCGCGTCCTGCACGCGTGATCTTCGTGACATCTTTGCCCAAGACACGCAGCGGCAAATTGCTGCGCCGTGCCATCCAAGCGGTGTGCGAAAAGCGCGATCCAGGCGACTTGACGACCATCGACGATCCAACCGCTTTACAACAAATCAAAGACCAAATCGTTTAATTTGGTACCACGGCTTGGTTTTCGGTGGCACAATCTTGGATGCACTAGGTCAATCCTGACCACAGTCGCATCTGCCAATCGGTCCAGCCGTGTCGCAGAGGTTTTTTTCCAACCAACTAATGTTCCCTGCAGGGGAACGGAGGTCAGCGCAAAATGAGTGAGACAACCGTCTACCAAGCCTATTCAGGCAATACCCATCTCTTCGGGGGCAACACCCCTTACGTCGAAGAGATGTACGAAAACTATCTAGCCAATCCTGGTAGCGTGCCTGATTCATGGCGCGAGTACTTTGACGCGTTGTCACACGTGCCCGCGGTCGATGGTTCCAACGCCAAAGACGTGCCTCACATGCCCGTCATCAACGCCTTTGCTGAACGCGCCAAAGCGGGCGGCACCAAAGTCGTCATGGCCAGCGAAAACGCTGAAATGGGCCGCAAGCGCACCGCTGTGCAGCAGCTCATTGCCGCGTACCGCAACGTGGGCCAACGCTGGGCAGACCTCGATCCACTCAAGCGCACCGAACGTCCCAATATTCCTGATCTCGACCCCGCTTTCTACGGCTTCTCCGATGCCGACCAAGAAACCGTGTTCGACACCAGCAACACCTTCTTCGGCAAGAACAACATGTCCTTGC
This sequence comes from Pseudomonadota bacterium, assembly GCA_041169125.1. Classification (GTDB taxonomy): domain Bacteria; phylum Pseudomonadota; class Gammaproteobacteria; order Burkholderiales; family Burkholderiaceae_C; genus Limnohabitans. The sequence continues at coordinate 1,598 of JBEEJP010000229.1, read as the reverse complement.
GCGAATTGCTCAACGCTTTGCGTGAAACCTACTGCGGCACCTTGGGCGCCGAGTTCATGTACACCTCAGAAATGGGTGAAAAGCGTTGGTGGCAAGAGAAGTTGGAAAGCATCCGTAGCAAACCCAACTTCAACTCTGACCAAAAGAAAACCATCCTTGAGAACTTGACTGCCGCTGAAGGTTTGGAGCGTTACCTCCACACCAAGTACGTGGGTCAAAAGCGCTTCTCACTCGAAGGTGGCGAAAGCTTCATCGCCGCGATGGACGAACTGATTCAACAAGCGGGTCTCAAAGGCGTGCAAGAAGTTGTGATCGGTATGGCCCACCGTGGTCGTTTGAACGTGTTGGTCAACACCATGCGCAAGTTGCCTGCCGACTTGTTTGCTGAGTTCGACCACACCGCCCCCGAAGACCTGCCTGCCGGTGACGTGAAATACCACCAAGGTTTCAGCTCTGATGTGTCCACCAAAGGCGGCCCCGTGCACTTGTCTTTGGCGTTCAACCCCTCTCACTTGGAAATCGTCAACCCCGTGGTCGAAGGTTCTGTGCGCGCCCGTATGGACCGCCGCGCCGACCCCACAGGCAGCCAAGTGTTGCCCGTGTTGGTGCACGGTGACTCCGCGTTCGGCGGCCAAGGCGTGAACCAAGAAACTTTGTGCTTGGCGCAAACCCGTGGCTACACCACAGGCGGTACGGTTCACATCATTGTGAACAACCAAATTGGTTTCACCACCTCTGACCCTCGCGACATGCGCTCCAGCGTGTTCTGTACCGACATCGTCAAGATGGTCGAAGCCCCTGTGTTGCACGTCAACGGTGACGATCCAGAAGCCGTCGTGTTGGCCACGCAATTGGCGCTCGAGTACCGCATGACCTTCCGCAAGGACGTGGTGCTGGACATCGTGTGTTTCCGCAAACTCGGCCACAACGAACAAGACACCCCAGCGCTGACTCAGCCGCTGATGTACAAAAAAATCGCTGCTCACCCTGGCACCCGCAAACTGTTCGCTGACAAGTTGGCCACACAAGGCTTGGGTGAAACATTGGGCGACGACATGGTCAAGGCTTACCGCGCCGCATTGGACGCCGGCAAGCACGTGGGCGATGTGGTGTTGAGCAACTTCAAAACCAAGTTCACCGTCGACTGGTCTCCCTTCATGGGCAAGAAGTGGACAGACGCTGCTGACACCGCCATCCCTATGGCCGAGTGGAAGCGTTTGGCTGAAAAAATCACCACCATCCCCGAGTCCGTCACTCCCCACCAGTTGGTGAAGAAGGTGTACGACGACCGCGCAGCGATGGGCCGTGGCGAAATCAACGTCGACTGGGGCATGGGCGAGCACATGGCTTTCGCATCGTTGGTGGCCAGCGGCTACCCTGTGCGTTTGTCCGGCGAAGATTGCGGTCGTGGCACGTTCACACACCGCCACGCTGTGATTCACGATCAAAAGCGTGAAAAGTGGGACACAGGCACTTACGTGGCTTTGCAACACGTGACTGAAAACCAAGCCCCCTTCGTCGTGATCGACTCGATCTTGTCTGAAGAAGCGGTGCTCGGCTTTGAATACGGCTACGCCTCCAACGACCCCAACACCTTG
>JBEEJP010000228.1:0-3435 GCA_041169125.1 Pseudomonadota bacterium | reverse complement strand
GTGCCATGCATGTGTATGGTGAATGCTCCGAGGACGTCATTGCCATTGATGTTCTGCCGGATGCACAGCCTGAAGACACGTTGACGCAGGCACTCGATGCGGCAGGCTCTGCGCTAGATACGGGTCTGCTGGTGTTGACGGATATCTTTGGCGCAACCCCCGCGAACGTGGCGCAAAAGCTAGTGGCTGGCAGCAACGCCAAACTGATTGCGGGTGTGAATGTGCCCATGCTTTTTAGATCGGTGTGCTACCGTCATGAGGCATTGGATGCGCTCGTGGCGCGTGCCCTAACGGGCGGTACACAAGGCGTGATGCAAGTGGCGATCACAGCCCCGCAAAATCAAAATCGAAAACTCCATGATCAAAACAACAACAACCATCAGCAATAAATTGGGCTTGCATGCCCGCGCTTCTGCCAAGCTCACCAAGCTTGCCGGGAGTTTTCCGTGTGAGGTCTGGATCAGCAAAGGTGAGCGTCGCGTGAATGCCAAAAGCATCATGGGCGTCATGATGTTGGCCGCTGGCATTGGCAGTGATGTCGAGTTAGAAACCGATGGCGCCCAAGAGCAAGAGGCGATGGACGCTTTGTTGGCATTGATGGCCGATAAGTTTGGTGAAGGTGAGTAATTCGAGATGACGTTTTCAGTTCACGGTCTGGCTGTTGCACGCGGTATCGCCATTGGGCGAGCCGTGTTGGTTGCGTCCAGCCGTGTGGATGTGGCTCACTACTTCATCGCGCATGAGCAAGTCAGTGCAGAGCTGAAACGTTTGGGGCAAGCCCGCGATGCCGTGATGGCAGAGCTCAACCACCTGCACGACAACTTGCCTAAAGATTCGCCGCCAGAGCTGTCGGCCATCTTGGAAGTTCACCTGATGCTGTTGCAAGACAGCATGCTGGAAGAAGGCGTGACAGGCTGGATCCGTGAGCGTTTGTACAACGCAGAGTGGGCTTTGACCTCGCAGTTAGATGTGGTGGCGCGCCAGTTCGATGAAATGGATGACCCCTATTTGCGCGAACGCAAAGGTGATCTTGAGCAAGTGGTCGAGCGCATGCTGCGCCACATGAAGGGCGTGACGCAGGCCATCCCGCATCCTTCGATCAAACGCAACAACCAACCCCGTCAACAAGACCTCCAACTTGATGATGAGATGGATGTGCCGTTGGTGTTGGTGGCGCACGATTTGTCACCGGCTGATATGTTGCAGTTCAAGCAAAGCGTGTTTGCTGGTTTTGTCACCGATGTGGGTGGCAAGACATCGCACACCGCCATCGTGGCCCGCAGCTTGGATATCCCCGCCGTGGTGGGCGCGCGCACAGCGAGCCAGCTGGTGCGTCAGGATGACTGGATCATCATCGATGGCGATGCGGGTGTGGTGATCGTCAATCCATCCCCCATCATCTTGGCGGAGTATGGGTTTAAGCAGCGACAGGCGGATTTAGAGCGCGAGCGACTCTCACGCTTGCGCCACACACCTGCTGTCACCTTGGATGGTCAGCGTGTAGATCTGTTGGCCAACATTGAAATGCCAGAAGACTCGCCTGTGGCATTGGATGTTGGTGCTGTCGGGGTGGGGCTGTTTCGCAGTGAATTCTTGTTCATGGGACGCGCAGGTGCCTTGCCCGACGAACAAGAACAGTATTTGGCGTACAAGCGTGCCGTGGATGGCATGAAGGGTTTGCCCGTCACCATCCGTACGGTAGACATTGGCGCGGATAAACCGCTGGATCGCACCATCAAAGATGAGACGCACCTGAACCCCGCATTGGGTTTGCGTGCGATTCGTTGGAGCTTGGCTGACCCAGCCATGTTCTTAACTCAGTTGCGTGCCATCTTGCGCGCAGCTGCGCATGGGCAAGTGCACTTGCTCATTCCCATGCTGGCGCATGCGCGTGAAATCACGCAAACCTTGGCCTTGATCGACAAGGCCCGCAAGCAATTGGATGCGCGTGGTGAAGTCTTTGGCCCTGTGAAAGTGGGGGCCATGATTGAAGTTCCCGCTGCCGCGTTGAGCGTGAAAATGTTTTTGCGCCACTTCGACTTTTTGTCGATTGGCACCAACGACTTGATTCAGTACACCTTGGCCATTGACCGCGCGGACGAATTGGTCGCGCATTTGTATGACCCCTTGCATCCTGCGGTGTTGCGTTTGTTGGCTGACACCATTGCCGAAAGCCGAGCCCAAGGCAAGAGCGTGAGTGTGTGCGGCGAAATGGCCGGCGATCCGGCCATGACGCGCTTGCTGTTGGGTTTGGGTTTGCGCAGCTTCTCCATGCACCCCACGCAAATTTTGGCGGTGAAGCAAGAGGTCATTCGTGCAGACACCACACGCTTAGAGGCGTGGGCGCAAGAGGTGCTCGCCAGCGATGAGCCAGCGGAGTTGATGGGCTTTAAGAGTTAAGCGCAGCGTGGGCCTGTTGGTCCGCGTGGTACGACGATCGCACCATGGCGCCAACGGCTGCGTGCGTGAAGCCCATTGCGTAGGCCTTTTCCTCAAACATCTTGAACGTGTCTGGATGCACATAGCGGCGCACAGGAATGTGGCTGGTGCTAGGCGCTAAGTACTGGCCAATCGTGAGCATGTCGATGTTGTGATCGCGCATGTCTTGCATGACTTGCAAAATCTCTTCGTCTGTTTCGCCTAGCCCCACCATCAAGCCGCTCTTGGTGGGCACGTTGGGGAACAGGGCTTTGAATTTTTTGAGCAAGTTCAGGCTGAACGCGTAGTCGCTGCCGGGGCGCGCTTCTTTGTACAGGCGAGGCACGGTTTCCATGTTGTGGTTCATCACATCAGGTGGTGCGGCCTTGAGAATTTCCAAAGCGCGGTCATCGCGACCACGGAAGTCCGGCACCAAAATTTCAATTTGTGTTTGGGGTGACAGCTCTCGCGTGCGGCGAATGCAGTCCACAAAGTGTTGGCTGCCGCCATCGCGCAAATCATCACGGTCCACGCTGGTGATGACGACGTATTTCAGCTTCAGATCTGCAATGGTTTTGGCCAAGTTTTCTGGCTCATTCACATCCAGCGGGTCAGGGCGGCCGTGGCCCACATCGCAGAAGGGGCAACGACGTGTGCATTTGTCGCCCATGATCATGAAGGTGGCTGTGCCTTTGCCAAAGCATTCGCCGATGTTGGGGCAGCTGGCTTCTTCGCACACGGTGACCAATTTGTTGGCGCGCAGCACGTCTTTGATTTCGTAAAAACGTGTGGAGGGCGACCCAGCTTTGACGCGAATCCAGTCGGGCTTTTTGAGCGCCTCGCCTTGCTCGACTTTCACGGGGATGCGTGAGAGTTTGGCGGCGGCTTTTTGTTTGGCCGAGGCGTTGTAGTTGTCAACGGTTTGTGCTTCGCGCACAACTTGGTTTTCTGGGGTGGACATCGCGGTAAAGCCTGTGTGAATGGCCCTGTGTCAGGGCGTCAAATGGGTGACGAGCT
>JBEEJP010000227.1:0-3452 GCA_041169125.1 Pseudomonadota bacterium | reverse complement strand
AGCAGTTCGAGTTGGTGATTGAGCAAAGACATAGAGGGATTATCTGAAAAACAAAAGCGGCCCGAAGGCCGCTGTGTGCATGGGGCAAAGGTGAATTACTCAACCTTCGCTTTGGCACGCAACTCTTGCTGGAAAGCGGCCATGCGTTGCTGTGTCATTTGTTGCACGATTTGTGGTTTGACTTCTTCCAAGGTGGGCAACTGGGCTTCACGCACATCGTCTAAGCGGATGATGTGGAACCCAAATTGGCTTTGCACAGGGCCAGACACTTGGCCTTTGTTCAGAGCGACCATCGCGTCAGAGAACTCTTTGACGTAGTTGCCAGGGGCTGCCCAATCGAGGTCACCGCCATTGGCCCCTGAACCTGGGTCTTTGGATTGCTTTTTGGCGATGTCTTCGAATTTGCCGCCTTTTTTCAGGCTGGCAAGAATGGCTTCGGCTTGCTCTTTGGTCTCGACCAAGATGTGACGCGCACGGTACTCTTTGCCACCGTTGGCCGCCACGAATTTGTCGTATTCGGCTTGCACATCTGCATCTGTGACGGCTGATGTTTTTTGGAATTCAGCAAACAACTCGCGAATCAAAATGGTTTGACGGGCCAACTCAATTTGCGCTTTGAATTCATCGGTGGCATCCAAGCCACGCTTTTGCGCTTCTTGCATGAAGATTTCGCGCGCAATGACTTCTTCTTTGATTTGGGCTTCAACGTCAGGGGTGATGGGGCGTCCAGAGCGAGCCACTTGCTGCTTCAGGGCTTCCACACGGCTGCTAGGCACCGCTTTGCCGTTGACGATGGCCACGTTTTGTGCAGAAGCACCGAAGCTCAAAGTGGCGATGGCAGCGGCAGCCACAACGGTCCAAATCATTTGTTTTTTCATGTCAGGTCTCAAGTGTGTTCGATGACTTCAATGGCCAAGGCATGCAAGCCTTGATCGATATATTCTTGCAACGCATCATACACAAGGCGATGGCGTGCAACCCGCGATTTACCTGTGAAAACTGCACTTTGTATGCGAACCCGAAAATGGGTGCCAAAGCCCGTGTCGTTGGCACCTGCATGGCCTGCGTGGGCAGCGCTTTCGTCTAACACTTCCACAAACTCTGGGTTGAAACGCGCTTGTAATTTTTGTGTCAGCGCTTGTGCCGTGATCGTCATGCGCCGTCCTCGGGCTGTTCTTGCATGAAGCGGCTCATGTAGATGCCTTGGGCCACCACAAACACCAGCATCAGCCCCAAACCACCAAAAAGTTTGAAGCTCACCCAGGTGTCGGTGTCAAAGTGGTTGGCCACCCAAATGTTGAGGCACCCCATGACAGCGAAAAAGCAAGCCCAGCTGTGCAGTAACACGCCCCACGCATGTTCGGGCAAGGTCACTTGTGCGCCCATGAGTTGCTGGATGAAATTGCGCTTGAACACGAAGTGGCCCACCCACAAGGCGCCGCCCATGAGCCAATACAGCACGGTGGGTTTCCACTTGATGAAGGTCTCGTCTTGGGTGAGTAGGGTGGCTCCGCCAAACACCACGATGACGCCCAAGCTCATCCACTGCATGGGTTCCACAAAGCCGTTTTTGCGCCACAGGTAGCCAATTTGCAGCACGGTGGCAGCAATCGCCACAGCAGTGGCGGCCATGATGCCCCACGTTTTGAACGTGAGAAAAAACAAAATGATGGGAAAAAAATCGAGCAGTAATTTCATACGCGCTTTGTATCTTTATTTATTCGCTGGGTATGAAGTCTAACGAAGCCGAGTTCATGCAGTAGCGCAGGCCTGTGGGGGCTGGCCCATCTTCAAACACATGGCCCAAATGCGCCTCGCATTGGCTGCACACGGTTTCAACACGAACCATGCCGTGACTGGTGTCACGTCGCTCGGTGATCGCCTCTTGGCTCGCTGCGGTATGAAAGCTGGGCCAACCGCAACCGGCGTCGAACTTGGTGGCGGCATCAAACAACTGGGCGCCACAGCAGATGCAGTGGTAGGTGCCGCTTTGCCAATGGTCTTCGTATTTGCCGGTGAAAGGTCGCTCGGTGGCGGCTTGGCGCGTGACCGCATAAGCCACAGGCTCGGCGTTTTTGGCCGCGAGCAAGGCGCGCCATTCTTGTTCGGTTTTTTGCACGGTCATGAGGAGCAGCTGATTTCAATAGAAGAGGCCCATTCTGGCGCAAGGCCAGCCCAAGCGTCGTGCGTGGGGTGTTCGTCAAAGGGGGCGTGCAACACCTGCAGCAGGTCTTGCACCATCGCAAAGTCACCTTGCTTGGCTTGGCGAATGGCCAACTCGCCTAAGTGGTTGCGCAAGATGTACTTGGGGTTGATGCGCAACATGGCGTCGCCGGTGGCACCTCGGTTGGCGGCGCCCAAACGTGTCAGGTAGCGCGCGCACCAAGCATTAAACACCTCGCGGTGTAGAAAGAGGTCACGCACGGGTTCGAACGCCTGTGTGCTGCGGGCTGATTCACGCACAGCCATGCTCAAACGACGCCAAAACACCGTGTAGTCCACATGGTCGTGTTGCAAGGCTTGCAGCAAGTCTTCCACCAAAGCGCGGTCGCCTTCGTGCGTGTCGTGCAGGCCGAGTTTGTCGCGCATGCGCTGGTCCATGGCTTGGGCAAACGTGTGCTTGTAGCGCTCTAGGGCGGCTAAAGCAGGGGCTTGTTCGTCGATGAGCGGCATCAATGCTTGGCCTAAGCAAAACAAATTCCAGTAGGCTATTTGCGGCTGACGCGCATAGGCGTAGCGGCCTGTGGTGTCTGAGTGGTTGCAAATGTGGCTGGCATTGAACCCATCCATGAACTGAAACGGGCCATAGTCCAGCGTCAAGCCCAACACGCTCATGTTGTCGGTGTTCATCACACCATGGCAAAAGCCAACGGCCTGCCAATGGGCCATCAAGTTGGCTGTGCGTTGCGTGACTTCGTGCAACAAGGCCACATAACGCTCAGCCCCTTGTTGCGCTTGCAGCGCAGGGAAGTGCTCAAGCACCACATGGTCTGCCAAAGTGCGTAATTCGTCGATTTGCCCATTCGCCGCGAAATGCTCGAAGTGGCCAAAGCGCACAAAGCTTGGTGCCACGCGCGTGACGACGGCGGCGGTTTCCAGGTCTTCACGTCGCACGTGGGCAGGCGAGCCGCTCACGCACAGCGCCCGTGTGGTGGGAATGCCCAAGCCATGCATGGCCTCACTCGCCAAAAATTCACGAATGCTGGAGCGCAACACAGCCCGGCCATCGCCTCGGCGTGAATACGGCGTGGGGCCTGCACCTTTGAGCTGCAACTCTTGCCAGCCCTGGGGCGTTTGAATGGCGCCCAAGTTCAAGGCCCGACCATCGCCCAACTGCCCCGCCCATTGGCCAAACTGATGGCCGCTGTACACACTGGCGTACGTGGGTGGGTGCGTGGGTTGCCGGTTGCCCGAGAACAGTTCAAGCACCTCTTGCTGTTGCCAAAGCCCAT
>JBEEJP010000226.1:0-3468 GCA_041169125.1 Pseudomonadota bacterium | reverse complement strand
CGCGACAAGAGCCGCTTGTCTGCTAAGGTGAAAGCCTTGGCCCTCGCCGCTTAATTCATTAAGCAACCAGCCCGGGCTGACTGTTCAGCCCGCCGTTTGTAACGGGTGCGCTGCCAGCAAAGAAAAAGCAAAAACCCGCCTCGGCGGGTTTTTTGTTGTCTGTTCAAAAAGGGCTTAAGCCGCGGGTGGCAACTCGGGCAACAAGCAAGCTTCCACCACTTGCAAGTTGTTGTCTTTGGCGAAGTTCATCACGAAGTTCCAGGCCATGGGCTCATCGTCGCGCAGATCGGTGTGAACGATGACGCATTTCTTGCCGTCCAACACATTGGGCACGCACCACGGCGAATAGCTCAAATGGCTGCCCGGTGTCGCGCCGCCTGGGCGGAACTGACTCATCACGCCCGCCAAACGCTCCGCCCAATCACTGGGGCGAAACGTGCGTCCATCTTGGGTAACGCCCAGAATGAAAACTTCTTTGGCAGAGTGTGAAACCATCGGGTAGAGGCGGAAATCTGTGACATGCAAGCTAAGGGATCTCCCTAGGTTGCTCGGTGAGCAGGTATTCTATCTTATATAAGACTTGTGGCATTTGAATGACCTCTGCTGGGCCACGGTTTTGTCACCACAGACCCTCTAAAATCATGCTTCAACGGCTCAACCTTCGTTGGGTCGTTTTCTTTTGGAGAACCTCACAAATGTCAGCTGCTACACGCACCGTGCCTACAGAACCTCATGTCATGCCGACTTTTGGGCGCTTGCCCATCGCCATTGCACGCGGTCAAGGCTGCCGCGTGTGGGACACCGAGGGCCGCTCGTACTTAGACGCCTTGGCTGGCATTGCCGTGAACACGCTGGGCCATAACCACCCTGAATTCGTGGCTGCCTTGCAGCAACAGCTGACCGAAGTCATTCACTGCTGCAACTACTACTACACCCCCAATGCCGAAAAGCTGGCCGCCAAATTGGTCGAGTTCTCAGGCATGAGCAATGTGTTTTACTGCAACAGCGGTTTAGAAGCCAACGAAGCGGCCATCAAATTGGCGCGCAAATACGGCCACGACAAAGGCATCCACAACCCACAAATCGTGGTTTACGAAAAAGCCTTCCATGGCCGCAGCATTGCCACACTCAGCGCCACGGGCAACCCCAAAATTCAAAAAGGTTTTGAGCCCTTGCTCGAAGGCTTCATCCGCGTACCGATGAACGACATCAACGCCCTCAAACAAGCCACCGAAGGCAACCCCAATGTGGTGGCGGTGTTCTTTGAAACCATCCAAGGCGAAGGCGGCATCAACCCCATGCACATGGAGTACCTGCGCCAAGTGCGCGAGCTGTGCAACCAGCGCGATTGGCTGATGATGGTGGACGAGGTGCAAAGCGGCATGGGCCGCACCGGCAAGTGGTTTGCCCACCAATGGGCGGGTGTGGTGCCAGACGTGATGCCACTGGCCAAAGGCTTGGCCTCGGGCGTGCCCATTGGCGCAGTGGTGGCAGGCCCCAAAGCAGCGGGCGTATTGACCGCGGGCACCCACGGCTCAACGTTTGGTGGCAACCCACTGGCGGTGCGTGCAGGTTTGGAAACCATTCGCATCATGGAAAAAGACCAGCTGATGAACAACGCTGCCCACATGGGTCAATACTTGGCTGACGCCTTCAAGCGCGAGTTTGCCAATGAAGCCGGTGTGAAAGACATTCGTGGCCAAGGCTTGATGATTGGCATTGAGCTGGACCGCCCCTGCGGTGCCATCATGCAGCGCGCGCTGGATGCAGGCCTGATGCTCAGCGTCACTGCAGACACCGTGGTGCGCTTGCTACCCCCACTCATCATCACCCAAACCGAGTGCGATGAACTGATTGCGATCTTGGTGCCACTGATCAAAACCTTCTTGGCAGAAAAAGCATGACGATCAAACACTACCTGCAGTTCACGGATCTGACAGCAGATGAATACGCGTATGTCTTCACACGTGCCGCGCTGATCAAAAAGAAATTCAAAGCCTACGAAAAGCACCACACACTGGCTGATCGCACGCTGGCCATGATTTTTGAAAAGGCCTCCACACGCACGCGTGTGAGCTTTGAAGCTGGCATGTACCAACTGGGTGGTTCGGTGGTGCACTTGACGACGGGCGATAGCCAACTGGGTCGCTCAGAGCCCATCGAAGACAGCGCCAAAGTTATCAGTCGCATGACCGACTTGGTGATGATTCGCACCTACGGCCAAGACAAGATTGAGCGCTTTGCGGCCAACTCACGCGTGCCCGTCATCAACGGGCTGACCAATGAGTTTCACCCCTGCCAAATCATGGCGGACTTGTTCACGCTCATTGAGCACCGTGGCTTGACCGTGCATCCGCTCGAATGCCTCAAAGGCAAAGTGGTGGCTTGGGTGGGCGACGGCAACAACATGGCCAACACGTGGCTGCAAGCGGCCGACATGCTGGGCTTCACCGTGCACGTCAGCACGCCCAGCGGTTACGAAGTCAACCCCGAAGTGGCGGGCCTCAAAAACACCGCCTGCTACAAAGTATTTGCCGACCCACTCCAAGCCTGCCAAGGCGCTGATTTGGTCACCACCGATGTGTGGACCAGCATGGGCTTTGAAGCCGAGAACGAAGCCCGCAAAGCTGCGTTTGCCAAGTGGTGCGTCAACACCGAGATGATGGCTGCCGCCAAGCCCGATGCTTTGTTCATGCACTGCCTGCCTGCACACCGCGGGGAAGAAGTCACCGCCGAAGTGATTGATGGCCCACAAAGCGTCGTGTGGGACGAAGCCGAAAACCGCATGCACGTGCAAAAAGCACTCATGGAATACCTGCTGCTCGGCCGTCAATAAACATGTCTGCCTGCACGAGCTGTGGTGCTTGCTGCGCCAGTTTTCGCGTGGATTTCAGCGTGGAAGAAATGGACACCCACGGCGGCTCGGTCCCCACAGGGTTGGGCCAAGAACTCACATCCACCCTATGCCGCATGCGTGGCACCGACTACTCGCCGCCTCGCTGCGCTGCGTTGAGTGGCTCAGTGGGCGTCAAAGCCACTTGCGGCATTTACGAATGGCGCCCCTCCCCCTGCCGAGAATTTGAAGAAGGCAGCGATGCGTGCCAACGCGCACGCATGCGTCACGGATTAGCGGCGGTAGCCGTATAACCACGGCACATCCATCAAGCGCCCCCCCATCAGGCGCAGCCCCATGTCACGCCCTAGGCGCATCGGCCCACTGGCATGGAAAATTTGGCCATTGCGTACCGCCCTCGCCTGCACCCGCGCATTGCGCTGCCAACGCGCATGTGCAAACGCTTGCAAGCGCTCAGGCACATCGGCATGCGTCGCGCCTGTCAGCTGCGCAGCCAACTCGGCAGCATCTTCAATGGCCATGCCCGCCCCTTGCGCCAAATACGGCAGCATGGGATGCGCCGCATCGCCCACCAAAGCCACGCGGCCTTGCACATGCGCATGCGCGCCTTGCAT
>JBEEJP010000225.1:0-3468 GCA_041169125.1 Pseudomonadota bacterium | reverse complement strand
ACTTGGCCGGTCTTGCGTCACACATGAAAAAGGCAGCCTAGGCTGCCTTTTGTTTTTTTCTGGGGAAGGGTTATGACTTTGGCTTCTTCTCTGGGCGTTTCCAGTTGGCAATGCTCACTTGCTTGCCTCGCGCCACACTCAGCGCGCCTGCTTCAGTGCTCTTGGTGATGGTGGAGCCGCCGCCCACGGTGCCGCCTGCGCCAAGGGTGACAGGTGCTACCAACACACAGTTGCTACCCACATGCACATCAGCCTCAATGACGGTGCGGTGTTTGTTAGCCCCGTCGTAGTTGGCCGTGATGCTGCCTGCCCCGTAGTTGACGCGCTCGCCCACGGTGGCGTCACCCAAGTAAGCCAAGTGGTTGGCTTTGGCGCCCTTGGCCATGGTGGAGTTTTTCACTTCTACAAAGTTACCAATGTGCACCTCGGCCGCCAGCTCGGCACCTGGGCGCAAACGTGCAAACGGGCCAATGAGTGCGCCCTCGCCCACGGTGACGCCCAGCTTTTCACCGTCGATGTGGGTGAAGGGGTGAATCACCGCACCCGCGGCAATGGTGCAGTTGGCAATCACGCAGTTCGCACCAATCTTCACGCCTTGACCGAGTGACACAGACCCAAGGAAGATGCAATTCACATCAATCTCCACGTCTTGTGCACAGGTGAGCGAGCCGCGCACATCAAAGCGTGCGGGATCGATGATGCGCACCCCATCGGCCATGAAGGCATGCGCTTGACGCAGTTGGTACGCGCGTTCGAGTTCGGCCAGTTGTGTGGGGCTGTTCACACCCGCGACTTGCGCGGCATCTGAAATTTTGTGCGCCACCACAGGCACGCCATCGGCCTCGGCGAACTTCACCACATCCGTCAAATAAAACTCTTGTTGTGCGTTGTTGTTGTCCAAACGCGCCAACCAAGGTTTGAGCAACTTGGCGGGCACGGCCATGATGCCGCTGTAGACCTCGTGGATGGCGCGTTGCTGTTCGTTGGCATCTTTGTGCTCGACGATGGCGTGCACTTGACCGCTGGGGCTGCGCACGATGCGGCCGTAGCCCGTGGGGTCGGCAAAGTCGATGGTGAGCAGGGCCAGTTGTTTGCCATCACACACATCCAGCAAGGCTTGCAGGGTGTCGGCTTGCGTCAAAGGCACATCCCCCGAGAGCACCACCACCACGCCATCATCGGCCAACAAGGGCACCGCTTGCTGAACCGCGTGACCGGTACCCAGCTGGGGCATTTGACGCGCAAATTGCAGCTTGTCGGCCGTGTTGGCATGGGCGAGCGCAGGCTCCACTTGGTCAGCACCGTGGCCCGTGATGACGATGGTGTGGCGTGCCTTCAAAGTACGCGCCGTGTCAATCACATGCTGCACCAAAGCCTTACCCGCCAAACGGTGCAAAACCTTGGGCATACTGCTCTTCATACGGGTGCCTTTACCGGCAGCCATGATCACCACATCCAACACTGTCATGTCATTCATCCTTATCTTGCACAGAATTATCCGCCATGCTTTTGTTTGGCTCACGCTCGGTGTGCTCGTGGGGTTGAGCGGATGCAGCACGCTCAAAGTGGCGTACAACAGCAGTGACGATTTGCTGTACTGGTGGCTCGATGGCTATGCTGATTTGCAAGACGACCAAAAGAACTTCACCCGCGATGCGCTGACCGAGTTGCAACGCTGGCACCGGCAGCAGCAACTTCCCGAATACATCGCTTTGCTGCAACGCATGCAGGCCATGGCACCCAACGACATCACGCCAGCGCAAGTGTGCGCGGTGACCGAAGACATGAAAAGCAGCTTTATTCGTGTGCTGCGCCGCATAGAACCCGCCTCCGCGCAACTGGCCAGCCAACTCAAGCCCGATCAACTGCGCAGCGTGCGCAAGCGTTTCGACAAAACCAACCAAACGTGGCAAGAAGACTGGCTCGACCCCGATGCCCAAGGCCGTTTGCGCTACCGCACCCAACAAGCTACCAACCGCTTGGAAGATTTTTACGGCCGATTAGACAAACCCCAACGTGACGCACTGCACCAGTGGCTGAGCACCTCCATCTTCGACCCCGCGCTCAGCTACGCCGAGCGCGAACGCCGCCAAGCCGACACACTGCAAACCTTGCAGCGCATTGCGCAAGAAGGACCTGCCAAACAAGAGTCAGCACAAGCCTTGCTGCGTGCTTTGGTGGACCGTAGTTTCAACTCACCCAACGAACAGGCTCGCGTGTACAGCAAGGCGTTGTGGAGCGAAAACTGCGAAGGCTTTGCCAAGCTGCACAACAGCACCACACCCGCGCAGCGCGAACGCATGGTGCAAGCACTGCGCGGTTACGAGCAAGATTTCAAAACGCTGATGACCAAAAAATAAGAGCCGCGCACGGCGGCTCTTCGGCTCAGTCCACCTCGCGAGGTTTAAGCCATGGGCCAAACCACCCCGTTGTCGTTGAGCAATGCATCCAGCGGCATGTCATGCGGCTCTGGCATCAAGTCCGGCAAGAAGCCGTGGGTAAAGCCTAGGCCTGCCGTGAAGGGTTTGGGCTGCAAGGTGGCCAAGGTACGGTCATAAAACCCACCCCCGTAGCCCAAGCGAAAACCGCCTGGCCCATAACCCACGCACGGCACAAACAGCAAGGTGGGCACCACCACCTCGGTGTCTTTGGGTTTGGGAATGCCGTAGGCGTCTTCTTCCATCGGGCAGCCGGGGTACCACGCGTGAAACGTGAGTGTTTTGTGCGCCTTGTCCACCACGGGCAAACCAATGCGTCTGCGCTGCGGTTGGTCCAGCAGCTCGCCGTCCTCTTTCCACCGGTGCAGCACGGGCAGTGGGTCAAACTCGCCCTTGATAGGCCAGTAAGCGCCAATCACCGTGTCGGGTCGGTTGAACAACCAAATACGCATCACGCGTTGCAACAGATCGGCCCGCTCCAGCCTGTCGGGCATGTTCAAACGCTCTTCAATGAGCTGCTGGCGCAAGGTTTTTTTGTCCACAGATAATCAAGCCATGAAATTTCGAGTCATTGTGTCACTGTTTGCCAGCGTTTTCCTTGCGTTTGGTGCGATTCAACCCAGCGTGGCGGCGCCCACCCACAGCGCGCAAGCGGATGCTGTCATCACTGACATGGCCCAAGCCTACAAACGCGGCGACCGCAAACGCCTGAGCGCCTTGCTGCCACAAGCCAAAGGCCACATCCTTGAACCTTGGGCCGCCTATTGGGAGCTGAAGGCCCGTTTAGACGAAGCGTCACACAGCGAAGTACGCGCCTTCTTCAGCCGCTACCCGGCCACCTACCAAGAAGACCGCTTGCGCAACGACTGGCTATTGCTCTTAGGCCAACGCCGCGACTGGACAACCCTCAGTGACGAACACCCGCACTACCGCATGCGCGATGACCGAGAGCTGCGTTGCTACATCTTGACTGTCGAGCTGCTAGAAAAAGGCCAAAGTGCCAACCCTGCCATTGCCGACGAAGTGCGCA
>JBEEJP010000224.1:0-3473 GCA_041169125.1 Pseudomonadota bacterium | reverse complement strand
AAGAGCTCGACCGCCAGCTTGAAACCCTTGACCAAATTGACTGCATTCTTTGCGACTTTCGTTTGAGCCAAACGACGGGCGACTTGCTGATTGAAAAAATTCGAGAAAGCTACAACAAAGAAATTCCAGCCATCATCGTGACCGCCGACACATCACCTTCGCACATCAATTTATTCACCAATCTGAATGTGCAGGTTTTGCATAAACCTGTGAGTTTTCAAGCCATCGCACAAGTCATTGAAAAAATCATGGCCACGTCTTAAGCATGGGCACGCTCTAAACCGAGTAAGCGCACGGCGTTGTCTTTCAAAATACCCGGCATCACCTCGGGCCTGAACCCAGCCACTTCAAAGTCTTTCATCCAACGCTCGGGCGTGATGAGCGGGTAGTCACTGCCAAAGAGCACGCGGTCTTTCAAGAGCGTGTTGGCGTATTGGATGAGCTGCTTGGGAAAGTATTTGGGGCTCCAACCCGACAGGTCAATCCACACATTGGGTTTGTGGGTGGCCACGCTCAGGGCTTCGTCTTGCCACGGAAAGCTCGGGTGTGCCATGACGATTTGCATGTCGGGCCAGTCGATGGCCACATCGTCTAAATGCATGGGGTTGCTGTAGGCCAAGCGCAGGCCACCGCCGCAACGCATGCCACTGCCAATGCCGCTGTGCCCCGTGTGAAAAATGGCGGGCAACTTGTGGTGGTTGATCACTTCGTAAATCGGCCACGCCATCTTGTCGTAGGGGTGGTAGCCCTGCACCGTGGGGTGAAACTTGAAACCTTTGATGCCTTCTTCGGTGATCAGGCGTTCCGCCTCACGCGCGCCCATCTTGCCCTTGTGCGGGTCGATGCTGGCAAAGGCCACCATCATGTCGCTGTTGTCGCGTGCTGCTTTGGCGATTTCTTCGTTGGGAATTCGGCGACGCCCCAATTGCGACTCGCTGTCCACGGTGAACATCACCAGGCCTATTTTTCGTTCACGGTAATACGCTACGGTTTCATCAATGGTGGGGCGTCGATTACTACCAAAGAATTTATCTGCAGCGCGGTCGTACTCCTCACCGTAGTTGTCAAACGGGTTCCAGCAGCTCACTTCAGCGTGGGTGTGGATATCAATGGCGATCAGGTCTTGGTGTTTCATAGCTTTGATTATGAGGACTTCAGATTTAGGGAAAGTCCCATGTTTTTTAGTGCTTGCTAGCTTCACAATAAACGTTATAAAAAATAACTTTACTGTTTCACCGGAAGCTCGACATGACCACCACCTTTCACCCATCGATTGAACGTGCCCGTAGCAATGGCGTTTCTCTGGAGATGCGCGGCGCAGTTGCCGTGGTGCGCTTGTGCCGCCCCACCAAACGCAACGCCCTGAGCGACACCCTGATTGAAGCACTGCGCGATATTTTTCAAAACCTGCCGGCCGAAGCGGGTGCTGCTGTGGTGCATGGCGAAGGCGATCACTTTTGTGCAGGCTTGGATTTGTCTGAACTCAAAGAACGCGACGCTGGCGAAGGTGTGCACCACTCTCGCAGCTGGCACGCCGCCTTGGAAGCCGTGCAGTTTGGCCGTGTGCCCGTGATTGCGGCCTTGCATGGCGCCGTGGTGGGCGGCGGTTTGGAGCTGGCATCAGCCTCCCACATCCGTGTGGCAGACGACAGCACTTTCTACGCCTTGCCCGAAGGCACACGCGGCATCTTTGTGGGTGGCGGTGGCTCGGTGCGCATTCCCAAACTCATTGGCGTCGCTCGCATGACCGACATGATGATGACGGGCCGTGTCTACAACGCCCAAGACGGCGAGCGTTTGGGCTTTGCACAATACCTCGTGCCTGCAGGCGAGTCACTCAACAAAGCGATTGAGCTGGCCGCACGCATTGCCACCAATGCACCTTTGACCAACTACGCGCTCATGCACGCACTGCCCCGCATTGCCGAGCAGCCTGCCGACCACGGCTTCATGACCGAAGCGCTGATGTCATCCATTGCGCAGTCAGCACCTGAAGCCAAAGCCCGCGTGCGTGCCTTCCTCGAAGGCAAGGCGCCCAAGGTCAGCAAAGACTGATCTCATCCCTTCATAAAAACCTCAACACAAGAATTGCCACCGAGCAAGCGAGGAGACATCCATGACATCTGCAAAATTTCGCCCACTGAAGTTTGGCGTCACCCGCGTTGAACTGCGCGATGGCCCCACCGGCACCCACTACCTCAAGGCCGAGCAAGCGCTGCAAGACTTCCCCGAGCGCATGACCGACCGCTTGCGCCATTGGGCCGCACAAACGCCTGAGCGCACCCTGTTTGCGCGCCGTGTCAAACAAGCCGATGGCAGCTTTGGCGATTGGCGCCACGTGAGCTACCAAGAGGCTTGGATCACCGCGCGCAACATTGCACAAGGCTTGATTGACCGTGGCTTGAACGCCGAACGTCCGGTGGCCATCTTGAGCGAAAACAGCTTGGAACACGCCTTGTTGGCGCTGGGGTGTATGTTGGCCGGTGTGCCATTTGTGCCGACCTCGCCCCCTTACTCGCTGGTGAGCGTGGATTACGACAAACTCAAGCACGTCCTCAAAACCGTCACCCCTGGTTTGGTGTTTGCACAAGACGAGCGCTATGCCAAAGCCATTGCGGCCACCGTGGGGGACGACGTTGAAGTGGTGATGAACAGCGGCCAAGTGGCTGGACGCAGCACCACCAGCTTTGCCCAGCTGTGCGCAATTCCTGCCACCGATGCTGTGGACCACGCCATGGCCGCCACCGGCCCCGACACCATTGTGAAGTTTTTGTTCACCAGTGGCTCCACCAAATTGCCCAAGGCCGTCATCAACACCAACCGCATGTGTTGCGCCAACCAACAGCAAATGAGCCAATCTATGCCAGTGTTGCAAGAGCAACCTTTGGTCTTGGTCGATTGGCTGCCATGGAACCACACCTTTGGTGGCAACCATAACTTTGGCATGGTGGTGTACCACGGTGGCACCTTGTACATCGACGATGGCAAGCCCACGCCCGCTTTGATCAACGAGACCTTGCGCAACCTGCGCGAAGTCGCCCCCACCGTGTACTTCAACGTCCCCACGGGGTACGAGGCGATTGCCAACGCCATGAAAACCGACGATGCGCTGCGCAAAAACTTTTTGTCACGCGTCAAGATGTTCTTCTACGCGGGTGCGGCCTTGGCTCAACCCATCTGGGACAGCTTGTACGAAAGCGAAGAGCGCGAAATTGGTGAACGCATTGTGATGACCTCGGGCCTCGGGATGACCGAGTCTGGCCCCTTTGGCTTGTTCGTCACCAACCCCAACGTGCGCGCAGGCGACTTGGGCGTTCCCACACCCGGCATGGAGTTGAAGCTGGTGGACACCGATGGCAAAACCGAGGTGCGTTACCGCGGCCCCAACATCACGCCCGGTTACTGGCGTGCCCCCGTGGACACGTTTGAAGCCTTCGACGAAGAAGGCTTCTTCAAAACGGGCGACGCGGTGA
>JBEEJP010000223.1:0-3491 GCA_041169125.1 Pseudomonadota bacterium | reverse complement strand
TAGGGGTATCAAAAGGCACATAACCACCGTGATTGGCGACTGAGTTTGCACCTGCGGATGAAGGTGCGGATGCCGCAGGGTGATCGCCCTCCAAGGCTTTCGACAGGGCATAACCTGCCGCCACGCCAGCTAAGCCCCCCACGACAGCGCCTGCAGTGGAACCACCCGAAGCGGGTTGGGCATAGCCCTGCGGGCCGTAGCCTTGGGTTGGGTAAGCACCTTGGGGTGCGTTGGGTGTGAACTGAGCGCCAAAACCACGCTGCGCGACTGGCGTATCCATCGGTGTGGCGGGCGTAGCAAAGTTGCCATTTGAGGCATTGGCAGCAGCCGAACGACGAAGCCACAAGCCCAAGACAACCAAGCCAGCAATGGCCAACCACACATAACCCAGTGACATGCCGCCACTGCTAGGGGCTGCACTGGGTGGTGCTTGCGTTAAAGGCTGCGTGCTGGGGGCCACCGAGGGTGACATCACCACCGATGAGCTGGGGGCGGCAGCGAGGTCATTCACTTTGGCAAAGACAGTGTTGAACTTCTCGGGGCTGCTGGCGAACTTCAACGATGGATCTAGGTCTTTGGCTTTTTGCAGCTGTGTTTGCGCCTCTTTGTAACGCTGTTCATGGGCCAACACTTGGCCCAATTCGTAATGCGCTTTGGCACTTTGCGGCTTGTCTTGCAGTACCTCACGCAGCATGCTTTCGGCCTGCGTGTAATGACCTGCAGCCACGGCAGCCTCAATGTCCTTGGGTGTGGGCAGCGCCAACGCAAGCGTGGCAGTCAGCACCCATACACCGGCCACCACAGACTTCAACAAACGAGACAACATGGTTTTCACCTTTCCATCCAAACTGAACACTTCAGCAGCGGTGCATTGTGCAGCGCTTGTGTGAAGGTATACATTCCGTCTAGATGGGCGTGTTCAGTGCAAATACAAGGGGGCCAGAAAAGTAAAGCAGAAAACAAAAAAGGCTCCTTGCGGAACCTTTGATATTTGCTTTTCATCAAGCGACTGCTTTGGCAAAAATGGTGGGCGATGCAAGTTTCGAACTTGCGACCCCCACAGTGTGAATGTGGTGCTCTACCCCTGAGCTAATCGCCCATTTTTACCGTTTCCATCGCTGGAAAGACCGTCATTATGCCACAGAATTTTGCAGATTTCGCCAAACAGTTTTTCCACCACTCGATTTATCCAACTGCGTGAGCAAATCATCGTGCTGGGCCAACTCTTGTTCAGAGGCGGCAATCACTGGCAGCTGGTAGCTGCTGAGGTCGACGCGCTCGGTGCTGCGCACCTGATGGTCCCCACTGTCCACTTCCATGAGCAAGGCATCTTGGCCACGCGTCATGTTGATGTAGACATCGGCCAACAACTCGGCATCAAGCAAGGCGCCGTGCAAGGTACGGCCCGAGTTATCCACTTCTAAGCGGTCGCACAAAGAATCGAGCGAGTTGCGCTTGCCTGGGAACATTTCCTTGGCCATCACCAAGGTGTCGGTGACGCCTTCAATGTAGTTCGCAAAAGGCTGACGACCTTGCAACTCCAGCTCTTTGTTCAAAAAGCCAATGTCAAACGGTGCGTTGTGAATGATGACTTCTGCACCCTCGATGTAATCGAGAAACTGATCCACGATGTCAGCAAACTTGGGCTTGTCTTTCAAAAACTCCGTGGTGATGCCGTGCACGCGCAACGCGTCTTCGTGGCTGTCTCGCTCGGGGTTGATGTACAGATGCAAATTGTTGCCTGTGAGCTTGCGGTGCAGCAGCTCAACGCACCCTATTTCAATGATGCGGTCACCGTTGTCAGGCGACAAACCGGTGGTTTCAGTGTCTAGAAAAATCTGGCGCATGGTCAGTGGTTTTCTTTGGCGTGGTTGATGGTGTACTTTGGAATCTCCACCACCAAGTTTTGCTGCGCCACGATGGCTTGGCAACTCAGGCGTGAATTGGGTTCCAAGCCCCATGCGCGGTCTAGCAAATCATCTTCGTTTTCATCTGCTTCGTTGAGCGACTGAAATCCCTCACGCACAATCACGTGGCAGGTGGTGCACGCGCAGCTCATGTCACACGCGTGTTCGATGTGGATGTGGTTGTCCAACAGCACTTCGCAAATGGTGCTGCCTGCAATGGCATTGAGCTCAGCGCCCTGTGGGCAGAGTTCGGCATGGGGCAAGATTTTGATGACAGGCATTTAAATACTCTCAATGTTTTGACCAGCCAAGGCGTGTTGAATGCCTCGGTTCATGCGTTGGGCGGCGAAGGCTTCTGTGCCTTTGGCAAGTGCCTCGGTCACCGCTTCAATGGCGGACGCGTCTTCAAGCTTTTTGGCTTCTAGTGTGGCGACCATCAATGCGTCAATGCGTGCGCGATCTTCGGCAGCCAACAAATCGCCATCGGCCTGCAAAGCACTTTGCGTGGCGAGCCACATGCGGTCGGCATCCACACGGGCCTCCACCAAAGCACGGGCTTTGATGTCTTGCTCTGCGGTCTTGAAGCTGTCTTGCAGCATGGTGGCAATTTGGTCATCGGACAAACCATAAGAAGGCTTGACGGTGATGTGGGCGGTCACGCCGCTGAGCTGCTCGAGTGCACTCACACTCACCATGCCATCGGCATCGACCGTGAAGGTCACACGAATACGTGCGGCCCCTGCAGCCATGGGAGGAATACCACGCAGCTCAAAGCGCGCCAAACTGCGGCAATCGGCCACCATGTCACGTTCGCCCTGAACCACATGCAAGGCCAAAGCGGTTTGACCATCTTGGTATGTGGTGAAGTCCTGCGCCATCGCTGTGGGAATGGTTTGGTTGCGTGGCACGATGCGCTCCACCAAACCACCCATGGTTTCAATGCCGAGTGACAAAGGAATCACATCGAGCAACAGCAACTCACCATCGGGGTTGTTGCCTGCGAGTTGGTTGGCTTGAATGGCAGCGCCGAGTGCCACCACCTCATCGGGGTTCAGGTTGTTCAAGGGCTTGCAGCCAAGCAACTCAGCAACCGCTTGTTGCACTTGCGGCATGCGGGTCGAACCACCGACCATGACCACCCCTTGAATCTCGTCTTTGCTCAACTTGGCGTCACGCAACGCTTTGCGCACAGCTGCCAAGGTGCGTTGGGTCAACTCGGCAGTGGCCGCATCGAACTCGACACGTGTGACGGTATGGCGCAGCACCCCGCCCGACAAGGCCACCGTGAACTCAGCAGAGTCAGCCGAGGACAGTGCTTCTTTGCATGCACGGGCCGCCACCAACACGCTGGCTTTGTCCGCTGGGGTGTCGATGGTGCAGCTTGTTTGGCTTTGCACCCACGTCACCAAAGCACGGTCGTAGTCGTCACCGCCCAAAGCAGAATCGCCGCCTGTGGCGAGCACTTCAAACACGCCGCGCGTGAGGCGCAAGATAGAAATATCAAACGTGCCGCCACCCAAGTCATACACGGCATACACACCTTCGCTGGCTTGATCTAAGCCGTAGGCAATGGCTGCAGCGGTA
>JBEEJP010000222.1:0-3527 GCA_041169125.1 Pseudomonadota bacterium | reverse complement strand
GGCGGCGTGTGCCCGTGTTGTGCGCACATGGCTTGCAGCGGTGCTGCGCCAGGCGAATGGTCGTGGTGCGAATGGGTGCACACGATGTAGCGGATGTTGCCGCCAGCGGCACGCCACAAGCGGTCTAGGTGTTCGGTATCGGCGGGGCCAGGGTCGATGGCGGCGTAGCCTGTGTCGGGGTCGCCGACCAAATAGCTGTTGGTGCCGGGGCCGGTCATCACGCCGGGGTTAGGGGCGGTGAGGCGTTGCACGTTTTTCAGCAGCAGCACGGGCTGGTCGCTTACCCAATCGAGGTGATGCAGCATTTGCCCATCGGGGCAGGTGAGGGCGAGTTCACCAAAGGGCCCCTCGTGCTCCATGTAGCGCTCTTCTTTGCCGCCCAGCCAGCCTGCGCGCGGGCAACTGGTGAACCACGGTTGTTCACTGGCGCAGTCGGCCAACACCGCGTTAACCGAGGCATAGCTTTGCAAACGCTCCAGCGTTTTGATGGTGGGGTAGACGATGAAGAAATTGCCCTGTGCACGGCGTGTCAATGCATCCACAGGGCGCACCCACACGGGTTCGAACTGTTCTTTTTCGTCAGCCACGGGGGTTTGTGCATCGGGCATACGGGCCACTAAAAAAGGCACGTCAAAGCGTCGGGGCAAATCGCGGTCGGTGATCCAGTGGGCCAACACAAACACGTCGTCAGCCGCGAGCGTGAGGCCACGTGCTGCGCACTGTTGGGCAAACTGGTCGGCTGACGCTTTTCTGTCCAGTGCAGCAATGTCTGCGGCGGTGGCCATTTGGCCGTTGGGGTGGCGTGCCAGCAAGATGCCAAGTTCTTCGAAACTTTCACGAATTGCAGCGATGGCTTGCGTGAGGTGCACATCACTTTGTGTGACGCGGCGTTGGGCGTGTGCGTGCGCTTGTGCATCGGCGGCGTCAATGCCCCCTCCCGGAAACACATACGCGCCCGGTGCAAAACTGGCCGTCATCGATCGGCGCGTCATCAGCACCTCTAGGCCTTGGGGGCCATCGCGCAGCAGCAAGACGGTGGCCGCCGACAACAAGCGTGGGGGTTCTTTGTGGGGGTGAAGGAGTTGGGTAGATCGGACCATTGGCTGATTATGAAGAAGCTGGGCGCGGAAAATTCTGACAGCTTGGTGTTTACCCTTGCGTAAAAGCCGCATCGTTGGGCATTGCCCGTACCCTCACAATTTGACCAAGACAGTCCTCAAGGAGAAACCTCAATGCAACGACGCACTTTCAAAGCCGCCGTGTGTGCCACTTTGGCCTTGGCCGCACTCAGCCTGCCCCAATGGGCATCTGCACAAGCGTGGCCGACCAAACAGCCGATCAAGATGATTGCTGTGTTTCCGCCAGGCGGCTCGGTGGACCAAGTGGCTCGCATCTTGGCGCAGCAGTTGGGGCAGCAAATCGGTCAAAGCGTGATTGTGGAAAACCGTGGTGGCGCATCCGGCGCGATTGGCACCGCCGCCGTGGCGCAGTCGGTTCCCGATGGGTATACGTTTGCCGTGGTGTTTGACACACATGGCGTGAACCCCGCCCTCAACCCCAATTTGCCTTACGACAGCAAGAAAGACCTGACACCTTTGGTGTTGGTGGGAACTTCGCCAATGGTGTTGGCCACACATGTGAACTCCGAATACAAAACCTTCAAAGACGTGGTGGACGCCGCCAAGGCCAAGAAGAATGTGAGCTTTGGCACGATCGGTAACGGCAGCTTGGGCCACTTGGCCATGGCCTTGTTGGGCAAAGATGCCAATGTGGAATGGACGCACGTGCCCTACAAAGGGGGCGGCCCGCTGATGAGCGATGCGATTTCTGGCCACGTGCCTTTGTCGATTGCTTCGGTGTTTGTGACCAAGCCTCACATCGACAGCGGACGTATGCGCCCCTTGGCCGTCACGACCAGCAAACGCGCCGCGGATTTGCCCAATGTGCCGACCATTGCTGAAAACGGTTACCCCGGTTTTGAAGCCCCCGCTTGGTGGGCCGTGTTGGCCCCTGCCAAAACACCCGCTGATGTGGTCAAGCGCATGAACGAAGAGCTGAACAAAGCCTTGAAGAACCCAGACGTGGCGAAGAAGCTGGATGCACAGGGCATTGACATCATGGGCGGTACGCCCGCGCAAGCTGCGACGTTCATTGACAAACAGATGTCGATTTGGTCCAAAGTGGTCAAAGACAATGGCATCAAGGTCGATTGATTTTTAGCCGTTGTCTTGTCAAAAAAGGCCACCCGCTGGGTGGCCTTTTTCTTTGTTGGAAACTTTTACTCAACGCGGTGCTTCACCGTCGGGTGTGATTTGCAGCGCCATTAAAAAGCGCGCCACCATGTTGTAGGTAGCAATGGCCGTGGTCAGTTCCACCACTTCGGTGGTGGTGAAGCGTGCTTGCAGGGCTGCAAACACAGCGTCATCCACCTTCACGTGGCGGGTCATTTGGGCGGCGTATTGCACCACCAAGGACTCCACGTCGTTCAACGCAGGGTCCGACACGGTTTGGCAAGCATCGCCTTGCACCACGCGGTTCAAAGCATCGAGTTGGGCTTGTGTGCCACCGGCGGTGAGGAAGTCAGGTGCGTGGTGGTGGTACTCGTACTTGGCGCCGGTGAGCAAGGCCACGGTGCAAATGCCTAGCTCGCACAGCTTGCGGCTGGTGGGCAAGCCGGTGCGTACGTTTTTCAAATACACATTCCAGCCGCGTGCCACGGGCTCGCTCCATAGCAATGCGCGGTCAAGGTTCATCAGTTCGCCACCGCGACGGGCCAAGATGGCATCGACCAAATCTTGAGGCTGGTGTTTTTGTTCGGGGGTCCAAGCAGGAATACGCATGTGAATCTAGGGTTGTGTAACAAGAAGGCGAGAGCATACGCGTAAGCACGTCTCACGCCTGACCACTGAGCGACAGTGGAGGGCGGTTGGGTGTGGCGCTCGCAGTGCCCGATAATCGCCATATGCGAATTCGCTTTACCAAAATGCAGGGTGCAGGCAACGACTTTGTGGTCTTGGATGAGACCACGGAGCGCTTGCACCTCTCGCCCGCCCATTACCGGTTTTTGGCCGATCGCCACTTTGGCGTGGGCGCAGACCAAATTCTGACCGTGCGCCCCGCGCCGCAGCCCGATGTGGACTTTGAGTACGTCATTCACAACGCCGATGGGGGCGAGGTGGAGCAGTGCGGCAACGGCTCGCGCTGCTTTGTGCGCTTTGTGCGCGAGCAAGGCTTGACCGACAAAACCACGGTGCGTGTCAAAGTGCATGGCGGCGTCATCACCCTGCAAGAAATGCCGGACGGCCAAGTCACGGTCGACATGGGTGCCCCTGTCTTCGATTTGCCCCACGTGCCGTTTGCGCCCGCACATGCCACGCCCCTTGATGTGACAGGCCACGCTGCCCGTGCCTCAGACGCATTGGCATGGCAGCTGGCTTTGCCTAACGGCGATGCGGTGAAAGTTGGCGTGGTGTCGATGGGCAACCCGCACGCCGTGCAAGTGGTGGCCGATGTCGACACCGCTCCTG
>JBEEJP010000221.1:0-3542 GCA_041169125.1 Pseudomonadota bacterium | reverse complement strand
ATTGCAGACCCCGAACGCTTCGACCGCTTGTTCAGCGACGCCCCGCTGGATGTGATTTTGGTCAACACCCGCGCCAAAGCCGAGGCCCCCGACAAAGCGCAAGCCTTGGCACAAACGCAATTGGCAGGGGGCGGCGAACTCAAGAGTGGACGCGCGGCATCACCCCTCCCCACGGCGGCCACCACCTCGGTGGGCGACATGGCCGAGTCGATGCAACGCCAAGTGGCGGCCATGCACAAAGAGCAATCGTTGTTGTTGGCGCAAGTGAAAAATGTGCTCGCGCAACTACCGCCCCCTCAACCTCAAAAATCGAAAGCCGAGCAAGAGGCGGTAGAGCAAAAGCGCCGCCAACTGCTCAAGCTCTTGGCCGAGATTGAACAACGCATCAACCAAGACAACGCCCGTCCGCGCAAACACTATGTCAGCCCTGCCACCAAGCAAGTGGCGTACGCCTTGTACTACGACAGCTTGCGCCGCAAAATCGAAGACCGTGGCACACGTTATTTCCCGACCACTGGCAGCGGTCAAAAACTCTATGGCGAGTTGACGATGATCATCACCGTCAACACCGATGGCCGCGTGCTCGACACCGAAGTGGTGCAAAGTTCAGGGCAAGCCGACTTGGACCGTCGCGCCCAAGCCATTGCCACAGCAGCGGGCCCTTTTGGTGAATTCTCACAAGAGATGCGTCGACAAGCCGATCAACTGGCGGTCGTCTCGCGCTTCATCTTCAGTCGGGACAATGTGTTGCAAACCAAAAGTGGGGAAGCCCCATGAACACCACACGCAGTCGCCCTTGGTTGCGCTGGCTGTTACTGGTCGCCGTGGCATGGCTCGGCTTGCAAGTGTTTTTCTTGGCACGCATTGCCGTGATGGCACGGGTGTCGCCAGAATCCACCACGTTTGAACGTTCAGAGGCTTGGCGCATTGTCAGCACCAAAAACCGCTTGCCTTGGCGGCAAGACTGGGTGCCCTACGCCCAAATCTCCAACAACCTCAAGCGTGCGGTGATTGCCTCTGAAGACGATATCTTTGCGCAGCACGATGGTGTGCAGTGGGATGCCATTGAAAAGGCATGGGCCAAAAACGCCAAGGCCGAATTGCAAATGAGCAAAAAAGCACAAGGCAAGACAGCGCCAAAAATCGTGGGCGGCTCCACCATCACCCAACAACTCGCCAAGAATTTGTTTCTCTCAGGCGAGCGCACCCTCATTCGCAAGGGGCAGGAATTTGTACTCACCTTGATGCTCGAAGGCTTGCTGAGCAAACAACGCATCTTGGAGATTTACCTCAACCATGTGGAATGGGGTGAAGGCATTTTTGGTACGGAAGCGGCGGCACAACATTATTTTCAAAAGCCTGCCTCACAGCTCACGCCTTGGGAGGCGGGGCGTTTGGCGGTCATGCTGCCGCGCCCCAAGCATTATCAAAAATTCCCGCAGTCTGAATACCTCTCAGGCCGTACCGAAATCATCTTGATGCGCATGGGCAGCGCACAGTTGCCCTGATGCGCATTCTTGGCATAGACCCCGGCTTGCGCACCACGGGCTTTGGCGTGGTGGAAAAGCACGGCAGCCAATTGCACTATGTGGCCAGCGGCACCATCAAAACCAACAAACAAGAACAAGGCAATTTGGCAGAGCGTTTGAAGGTGCTGTTCGACGGCATTCACGAAGTCGTGGCGCGTTACCAACCCGAGACCTCCGCGATTGAAATTGTGTTTGTCAACGTCAACCCACAAGCCACTTTGTTACTCGGCCAAGCACGTGGCGCTTGCATCACCGCCTTGGCCACCTGCAACTTGCCCGTGGCTGAATACACCGCCTTGCAAATGAAACAAGCGGTCGCTGGACACGGCTTGGCCAAAAAAGAACAAGTGCAAGAGATGGTGAAACGATTGCTCCAACTGCCCAGCTTGCCGGGGCCTGATGCGGCCGATGCGCTGGGCATTGCCATCACCCATGCGCATGCGGGTCATTCGATGGCTAAATTAGCGCAAGCCACTGAACTTCAGCGCAGCACCAGTGGCATGTACAAGAGCGGTCGAAGCCGATAAGGGGGCCGCCTAGGGCCAGTTACCAAGCGGGTGCCAGTTGCGCCAAACCTGGGGGTGCTTTGCGTGCATCGTCAAAGGTCACCACGTCGTAGGCATCGGGTTGGCTCAGCAACTCACGCAACAGCACATTGTTCATGGCATGCCCTGAACGAAACGCCACATACGAGGCCAACAAGGGTTTACCGATCAAATACAGATCGCCCATGGCATCGAGAATTTTGTGCTTCACAAACTCATCGTCATAGCGCAAGCCATCGCTGTTCAAGACCTTGTAGTCATCCATCACGATGGCGTTATCTAACCCACCGCCCAAGGCCAACCCATTGGCGCGCATCATCTCCACATCACGCGTGAAGCCAAAGGTGCGGGCGCGTGCAATGTCGCGGGTGTACACATCGGTGTCCATGTCAAACACCACGCTTTGACCTGTGGAGTCGACAGCCGGGTGACGGAAATCAATTTCAAAGCTGAGTTTGTAGCCGTGGTGCGGGTCAAGCCTCGCCCACTTGGTATTGGCGCCCTCGCCTTCGCGTACCTCGACGGACTTCAACACACGGATGAAACGCTTGGGCGCGTTTTGCTCCACGATGCCTGCGCTTTGCAACAAGAACACAAAGGACGACGCAGAGCCATCCAGAATGGGCACTTCTTCGGCGGTGATATCGATGTACAGGTTATCAATGCCCAGCCCTGCACAGGCCGACATCAAGTGCTCGACGGTGAACACCTTCGCACCATCTTTGGAAATGGTCGACGCCAAACGGGTATCCGTCACCGCCGTGGCGGTGATCGGAATATCCACGGGCTGCGGCAAGTCCACCCGACGAAACACAATACCTGTGTCGGGTTGCGCCGGACGCAGCGTGAGCTCCACGCGTTGACCGCTGTGAAGGCCCACACCCACGGCTTTGGTGAGGGATTGAAGGGTTCTTTGTTTAAGCACGGTTTGATTTTAATGAATCGCCCCCATCAGGGCGATTCATTCATTCAATGACCTTGATAGACGCTCAGTCCGCTTGCTTGCGCAAGAAGGCTGGGATCTCGTAGTCATCCATGCCACCCGACGACAGCGCATCCACCTTGGCAGCGGCTGACGTGCGGTTGTTGCGGAACACGGCGGGTGAGGACATGGCATCGTAGTTAGGTTGCGCCACGCTTGGGCTCACGCCCAAACCTGCAGCCAAACCGGCCAAGCCAGCAGAAGCGGCGGCCAACACACCGGCGGGCGATGCGTTGTTGGCTTGTGTCGTGGGGAAACCCACGCCGTCTGTACCGGTGCGCAACACTTGCAACTGAGGTGCCGCACGACGGCTACCGGCCAAACCTGTGGCCACCACGGTGACGCGAATTTGGTCGCCTAAGCTCTCGTCGTAGGCTGTGCCGTAGATCACGTGTGCGTCTTGCGAAGCAAACTTGCGGATGGTGTTCATGGCTTCGCGAGACTCGGACAACTTCAAGCCACCCTTGGCTGCAGTGATCAACACCA
>JBEEJP010000220.1:0-3554 GCA_041169125.1 Pseudomonadota bacterium | reverse complement strand
AGCCGCGACGTGGCCAAATTGCTCACTGATGCGGTCAACGCCTAATGCAAATTTAAGAAGTTTTGACACTGGGTGCCTCCATTTTTTGCCAACCCACGATGGTACCAAGACAAACCCTTTTTCGGCCGGTTTGGGTTTGAAGATTTAAAGAGGCATTTGAAATTAGTTCAAGCTTGAATCAGGTATTCACAGATTTTTTGGCCTGTTTGAAGCGCCACCAAGGCAGCTGCTGGCTCAGTGATTGCACCTGCCCGCTGTCTTGGGCTTGGTAACCGGACAAGGTGTTCAATGTGTCTTGCCAAGCTTGTGTTTGCAGCAAGCCACGCAGGGCTTGTGTGGCGGGGGTGTCCAGGGCTGATTTGAGGCACACCAAATGGAATTGCTCTTGGACCAGTGGCACAAACCCCAGACCACGCGCACGTGCCGTACTTTCGATGCCCAAACCCACATCACACCGACCTGATGCAATGGCTTGCGCCAAAGCACTGTGTGAGGGTTCTTCGTCGGGCCAGTTGTTCAAATCGTTGACCGTGAGTTGGTCTTCGGCCAAGAGGTCATCCAGCAGCACCCGTGTGCCTGTGCCGGGGGAGCGTTGCACAAAGCGGGCTTGGGTGCTGGCCACATCGCGCAAGCTCTGCAGTTGCATCGGGTTGCCCGCTGCGGTGATGAGGCCTTGCGCGCGCGTGGCAAAGCCAATGATTTTGTGCAAACCCGGTTGAAGCAGGCTGCGGTAGGCCTTGGCCGTGTGGGTCTTGTCGTGGGGGCGGCTTTGGGTGTGAAAACCAGCCAAGGTGCAGCGTGCTTCGTTGAGGGCACGAATCGCGTCCACACTCCCACAAAAGCGAATGTCCAAATGCAAACCCGTGCTGGCGGCCTGCTCACGCAGGCGAGGCAGCGCATCGTCGTGGCTGGCGTACAGGGTGAGCACATGGGCGTCTGGGTCAAACGCCACTGCAAAGGTGCGCTCTAGGTCGGCGCGCAGGGCTTCGAGCTGTGGGGCGAGGCGCGCTTGCGTTTGTCGCTCTGCCCACATGAGCTTGCTGCCAAATTCGGTGAGCTTGGCCGATTGGCCTTTTTCCCAAATGATGAGTTCGTGCCCCAGCACATCTTCCCAGCGTTTGAGTTCGCCCCACACGTGGCGGTAAGACAATTTCAGCTCGCGTGCGGCAGCCGAGATGGAGCCCTTGTGTGCCACCGCTTGGAGCAACTCCATCAAGGGGTGGCGCAACAGGGGGGCTTCGTTGTTGTTGCTGGGCTCGCTGTCGTCTCGATGAGCGAGTGTGTAGTGAAGGCTGACGCTATGCACGGCGTTACATATGGTAGGGGTTTGGGTAGCTCAGTACGATAACTGAAGTTTTGATAGTTTTATGACGACATTCACGGATACCGCACTCACATCGTTTCGCCTTCTGGCCGAGTTTGACCCGCTGCTTTGGTCTATCGTGGGCCGCTCACTTTGGGTGAGTGTGTGGGCCACTGCTTTGGCCTGTGGTTTGGGTTTGATGCTGGGCGCATGGCTGGGCGTTGCACGATTTGCAGGGCGTGATGTGCTGCTGACGGTGCTCAATACCTTGTTGGCTTTGCCCTCGGTGGTGGTGGGCTTGGTGGTGTATTTGCTGTTGTCTCGCACGGGGCCATTGGGGCATTTGGGATGGTTGTTCAGTCTCAAAGCGATGGTGTTGGCGCAAACGGTGCTGGTGCTGCCGGTCGTCACGGCGTTAACCCGCCAGTGTGTAGAAGACGCCGAGCGCAGTCACGGCGAGCAATGGCAGTCCTTAGGCGCGACACCGGGTTTGCGCAGTGTGTTGCTGGCGTGGGACGAACGCTACGCCTTGCTGACCGTGTTGATTGCTGCGTTTGGTCGTGCCATTTCTGAGGTTGGGGCGGTCATGGTGGTGGGCGGCAACATCGAAGGCTTCACCCGTGTGATGACCACCGCCATTGCTTTGGAAACCAGCAAAGGTGATTTGCCTTTGGCATTGGCGCTGGGTTTTGTTTTGATGGGTGTGGTGCTCTTGCTCAATGTGTGTATTTCCGCCTTGCGTCGTTGGCGGCAACGCATCGACGGGGCAGGTGCTGACCCTGTGCAGGGGGTGCTGGTATGACCCCCATGTTGTGCTTAGACGATGTGTCGGTGCAGTTCAACACCCATGTGGCCTTGCAGGGTGTGCGTTTGCAAATGCACGCTGGCGAACGCGTGGCGTTGGTCGGGGCCAATGGCAGCGGTAAAAGCACCTTGTTGCGTGTGGCGCATGGTTTGTTGAATGTCTCACACGGACAGGTGCGCGTGGCCCCCGAGGTGCGCCAAGCCATGGTGTTTCAGCGCCCCCACATGATGCGTGCCTCGGTGCTGAAATTTGTCATGTGGGGCTTGTGGCTGCAAGGCGTGGCTTGGCGAGAAACGCCTGAACGTGCCCGGCAAGCGCTCGAGCGCGTGGGCTTGCAAGACATGGCCGAGCGCTCGGCACGCACCTTGTCGGGGGGGCAGCAGCAGCGCTTGGCATTGGCTCGCGCATGGGCGTTGCAACCCAACTTTGTGTTGCTGGATGAGCCAACCTCTAGCCTAGACCCCCACGCCAAACGCGACGTGGAGAGGTTGTTGGCCGATTGGGTGAGCACCTCTCATGTGAGCTTGCTGTTTAGCAGTCACAACTTAGGCCAAGTCAAACGCTTGGCCACCCGTGTGGTGTATCTGGAAGCGGGGCGAATCTTGGCCGATTTGCCTGCAGATGAGTTTTTCAATCGACCTTTGGGTGAGACGCACCCCGAGGCCCATTTGTTTTTAAAAGGAGAGTTGGGATGACGACACGTCGCACACATGTATTTTCTTTGGCCGCTCTCTTGGCCGTGGCTTTGAACCTAGGCGGTACCCATGCACATGCACAAACGCCCAGCCTGGTGATGGCCTCCACCACCTCGACCGAGCAGTCGGGGCTGTTTTCGCACCTGTTGCCTGCCTTCAAACAAGCATCAGGCATCGACATCAAGGTGGTGGCCTTGGGGACGGGGCAAGCCTTGGACACAGGTCGCCGTGGAGACGCCGATGTGTTGTTCGTCCACGACCAAGCGGCTGAAGAAAAATTTGTGGCCGAAGGTTTTGGCGTGAAACGCTACCCCGTGATGTACAACGATTTCGTGTTGGTCGGCCCTGCCAATGACCCCGCCAAAGTTCGTGGCAAAGACATTGTGTCGGCTTTGCAAAAAGTGGCGAGCACCCAAGCAGGCTTTGTATCGCGTGGTGACAAGAGCGGCACACACGCTGCCGAGTTGCGTTACTGGAAACAAGCAGGTTTAGACAACAAAGGCGCAGGTTACAAAGAATGCGGTTGTGGCATGGGGCCTGCGCTCAACATTGCTTCTTCTACGGGGGCTTATGCATTGACAGACCGTGGCACTTGGTTGAACTTCAAAAACCGCCAAGACTTACAAATCTTGGTGGAAGGCGACAACCGCTTGTTCAACCAATACGGTGTGATGGTGGTCAACCCCGCCAAACATGCGCATGTCAAAGCCGACTTGGCGCAAAAATTTGTCGATTGGGTGGTGTCGCCTGC
>JBEEJP010000219.1:0-3560 GCA_041169125.1 Pseudomonadota bacterium | reverse complement strand
ACCCAGAGAAAAAGAATAAGACGAGGAATTTGACCCACAACACACCCCCACACAGATTGACTGAAAACGACCTCGCAACCCTGCGAGGCAACGCAACATCAACAAGTCAAAGCTGGAGGAGCCAGTGTGGGAGGTCGCGCACTGGGCGCATAGAGATGCCGAACAACCCGCTGGAATGGGGTGCGCAGGCACAAAGGCACGACAGAGGTGAAAGCCCCCAGAATGAACAACACCCAAGCCGTGGCCAAGCTGACCCACGCGCCGTCGCTCACATCCAATTGCACCTCTCGGGGATAAGACGTCACCACCCCCACTGCAGCAGATTCGTCATCCGCGTCATTTTGAAACGTCGCCTCGAGCACCTCATGCGTGTGCATGACATGCGCCACATCCATGCCGTCCATGTGCAAACCCGAGATGTGCGACGCACCGTAGTGCGCGTGCAAAAACGGGCCCAAGGCCAACAACACCGTGAGTGCGCAGGTCAGCCAAACACCGAAGCAACGAAAAATCAAGGATGTTTTCACACCGCGATCATAGCGCTGCGATGCGACAAGCGAGTCCATCCGAGATCGCGACACAGACATTGAACTGAGCCAACGCGGTTTCAATACGTCTGCGGATCAGTCGGCTGTGAATATGCCGCTGACGCTGTGCAATTGCTCCAGTGCCATGCCGCAACCACGCGCCACACAGGTCAATGGATCTTCCGCAATGAGCACAGGCAAGCCTGTTTCTTCTGAGATCAAGCGATCTAAGTCACGCAACAAAGCGCCCCCCCCGGTCAACATGATGCCGCGCTCGGCAATGTCTGAGCTGAGTTCGGGAGGCGTGCTCTCTAACGCAATCTTCACGGTAGACACCAAGTGATTGAGCGTATCGGTCAACGCTTCCAAAATTTCGGTGGAGCTGATGACAAAACTTTGTGGAACACCTTGGCTCAAGTTGCGTCCCGTGATTTCCATCTCCATCACCTCGCCGGTGGGAAATGCGCTGGCAATTTCCTTCTTGATGCGTTCAGCCGTTTGCTCGCCAATCAACATGCCAAAGTTACGGCGGATGTAGTTGACGATGGCCTCATCAAATTTGTCCCCCCCGATGCGGGCGCTGTTCTTGTAAACCATCCCGCCCAAGGAAACAATGCCCACCTCGGTGGTGCCGCCCCCAATGTCCACCACCATCGAGCCGCACGGCTCGGTCACCGGCAAACCGGCGCCGATGGCTGCAGCCATCGGCTCTTCAATCAGGTACACCTCCGAGGCGCCAGCCCCCAGAGCCGATTCACGAATCGCGCGACGCTCCACTTGGGTCGAACCACAGGGCACACAAATCACAATGCGAGGACTGGGCTTGAACAGCATGTGGGGATGCGCCAACTTGATGAAATGCTTGAGCATCACCTCGGTCACCGTGAAGTCAGCAATCACGCCATCCTTCATGGGGCGAATCGCTTCAATGCCTGTCGGCACACGGCCCAACATGGCTTTGGCGTCATTGCCCACCGCCAGAACAGACGTTTTGCCGTTGAACTTGCCTTCTTTTTTAATCACCACCACCGAAGGTTCATCTAAAACGATGCCCTCTTCTTTGGTGTAAATCAGCGTATTGGCAGTACCTAGGTCAATCGCAATATCAGTAGAGAAGAATCTGGAAAATTTAGAAAACAAAATGACCTCAAGCATCAAATAGATTGCGCGAAATTATCAGTAATTCATCAAATTTGGTCTATACCCCTATAGGCGTACATCGCCCGCCCAAAAAATAACCCACAAGTATGCAAATAAAAAAGGCACCCCATGGGTGCCTTCGGAAAAATCAACAATGACTTAGGCTTTGACCGCGCGCCAGCCAGAGTACATGCGTGAAGCAGGTCGGCTGCGCTGCTCTGCCTCTTGGGCGAGTTGGGCGCGAATGCGATCGAAGGTGGCTTTGATGCCGGGGCTTTCGTTCAACACGATCTTAAAGCGGCGCTCAACAGCAACATTGGGGGATTCGATCTGAACAACTGACTTATCCAATTTAGGCTCCTAAGAACTCAGTGAGGAAACAACGCACGAGCCGAACATTTGGTGTACAAGATTTCACAAAAAATGAGAGTGCAAAGATAAGTGCTTGATTTAATTATAATTTTCTCTTAATTTCATTCCATCCAAGCCCCATTTCAAACGCTTTTATGCTCAAAAACAACACCAAAAACCTCGGCTTATGGGCGACTTTGGGCTTGTACGTGCTCGCTTGGGTGTTGGCACATGGGGTCTCAGACACCAATTTGGACGCCTATGCAGACATGCTGGAGAACTACGCATGGGGTCAACATTTAGGCTGGGGTAGCGCCAAACACCCGCCTCTTTTTGCATGGCTGACTGGCATTTGGTTTGCCCTATTTCCAACAGTTGACACCAGTTATCACGTGTTGTCGTACCTCAATGCCGCCCTCGGTTTGCTAGGGGTGTATCGCCTTGCACAAGCCATCGGACGTGACGAATTGGCACTGCCCGCTGTATTGCTGCTGGGCATGTCATTCCCCTACAGCACTCTGGCCGTGAAATTCAATGCCAACGCCGTGCTGTTGAGCGTGTGGCCCTGGGTGGCCGTGGCATGGGCCAACAGCATTCGCTGGCAAGGACGTGCCGGATTGGTTTGGTCCGTGCTTTTAGGACTGCTGGCGGGTTTGGCCATGCTTGGCAAATACTACAGCGGGGTGTTTTTGTTAGCGCTGTTCCTCACCTCCTTGTCGTTTCAAGAAGGTCGCACGTGGTTGCTAACACCACGCCCTTGGCTCACGCTGCTGATCTTCTTCCTAGGTCTACTGCCGCATTGGCAATGGTTGCAAAGCCACGACTTTGTGACTCTGCACTACATCAGTGAACAAGGCTCTGATTACGGTGTGAATTGGCGAATGATCAGCAAATTCGCCATGGCCCCCATCGGCTATTGGCCGGTCCCGTGGCTGCTTTGCACTTTTTTGTTTGCATCGCATGGCCGATCCTGGCTGCAAGCGCTTGGCGCATGGCCAGCACAGATGTGGGTTTCGTGGCGTCCTCAAGGCTGGCAAGACAGCCTGTTTTGGTTTGCCATGTTGCCCTGGGCCATCACCTTGATCTTTGGCATCACAGGTTTTGTTGAGCTCTCCATTCCATGGGCCATCCCCATTGGCTGTGGCTTCAGCTTGCTGTGGCTTCGTAACTTGAGCCAAGCTCAGGAACTCACGCCATCGATGGCACAAACCATTCACGCTTCTTTTTTGGGATGGCTGGCACTCATCGTGTGTGTGAGCCCCTTCTATGCTTGGTACCAAGCCACGCATGGCACCGAAAATCATTATTTGCCACGGCGTGAAGCGGCCAGCGTGTTGCTCCAGACGTGGAAAGACAAACATCCGGATGTCCCGCTCGAATGGGTGGGCGGTCAATGGGCAGAAAGCGCACTTCTCGCGTTTTATGGCAATCATCAGCTCGAAGTGATCCCAGAAGTTCCCGACCAATTTCCTGCCACCGTCACGCCTTTCAAGGGTTGGGAATCTCGTGCTGGCTTGTTGTTGTGCCCACTGGGCCCTACCG
>JBEEJP010000218.1:0-3562 GCA_041169125.1 Pseudomonadota bacterium | reverse complement strand
TCAACGAAAACATCTTGGCCCGTGGCGCACGCGCACTGGGCACAGGCCTGTGGAAGGGCGGCGACCAAGCCATCATCGAAGGTGGTGTGGTGAACGCTTCTTGGAAATTGGTGGGTTGCGTGTCTGCTTGGACACGTCAGTTGCAAACTGGCTACCTCTACCACTATGCCTTGGTGATGATCCTTGGCGTGTTCTTGCTGATGACGTGGTTCGTCTGGCTCAAATAAGGAGAATAAAAAATGGGTTTATTGAGCCTTGCCATTTGGACGCCAATTCTGTTTGGTGTCATCTTGCTCGCCTTCGGGCGTGACGAACATGCCAAAGTGGTGCGCTGGATCGCGTTGATCGGTTCCGTGGTCAGTTTGGCCGTGACGTTGCCTTTGTACAGCGGCTTTGATGTCAGCACCTCGGCTTTGCAATTTGTTGAAAAGACCATGTGGATTGAGCGCTTCAATGTGTTCTACCACCTCGGTGTTGACGGCTTGTCTTTGTGGTTCGTGTTGTTGACCGCTTTCATCACCGTGATCGTTGTGATCGCTGGCTGGGAAGTGATCACCGAGCGCGTGAACCAATACATGGGCGCGTTCCTGATCTTGAGCGGCTTGATGATCGGCGTGTTCAGCGCTGTCGACGGCATGCTGTTCTACGTGTTCTTCGAAGCCACGCTGATCCCGATGTACTTGATCATCGGTGTCTGGGGCGGCCCCAACAAAATCTATGCAGCGTTCAAGTTCTTCTTGTACACGTTGTTGGGTTCTTTGTTGATGTTGATCGCCTTGATCTATCTGTACACCCAATCGGGTGGCAGCTTTGACTTGGCCACTTGGCACAAACTGCCCTTGTCCTTGTCTGCGCAGACCTTGTTGTTCTTTGCATTCTTCGCGGCCTTCGCGGTGAAAGTGCCCATGTGGCCAGTGCACACTTGGTTGCCCGACGTGCACGTGGAAGCCCCCACGGGTGGTTCTGCAGTGCTGGCGGCCATCATGTTGAAGCTCGGTGCTTATGGCTTCTTGCGCTTTTCCATGCCCATCGCGCCTGATGCGGCACACGAATACGCTTGGCTCATGATTGCGTTGTCTCTCGTGGCCGTGGTCTACGTGGGCTTGGTGGCCATGGTGCAAGAAGACATGAAAAAGCTGGTGGCTTATTCATCCGTTGCACACATGGGCTTTGTGACCTTGGGCTTCTTCATCTTCAACGACATCGGTGTGTCCGGCGCCTTGGTGCAAATGATTGCCCATGGTTTTGTGTCCGCCGCCATGTTCTTGTCCATCGGCGTGCTGTACGACCGCGTGCACTCACGTGAAATCGCAGCCTACGGCGGCGTGGTCAACACCATGCCCAAGTTTGCAGCGTTTGCTTTGTTGTTCGGTATGGCCAACTGCGGCTTGCCAGGCACGGCTGGTTTCGTGGGCGAGTGGATGGTCATCTTGGGTGCCATCAAATACAACTTCTGGGTCGGCTTTGCCGCTGCCTCAGCCTTGATCTTCGGTGCGGCTTACACCTTGTGGATGATCAAGCGCGTGTACCTCGGCCCCGTGGGCAATGACCATGTGAAAGAGTTGGACGACATCAACAGCCGCGAGTTCTTGATGATGGCCTTGTTGGCAATCGCCGTGTTGGCCATGGGTGTCTTCCCCAAGCCTTTCACTGACGTGATGGATGTGTCCGTGGCTGACTTGCTCAAGCACGTGGCCATCTCCAAATTGCCCCAATAAAGAGGGATTGAAAAATGTTTGAAAAACTGAGCATCGCTGCGGTTTATCCCGAAATGGTGTTGGCCGTCATGGCCATCGTGATTGCGATGGTGGACTTGTTCGTCAAGTGCCCACGTCGTACGCCTACTTATGCTTTGTCGTTGCTCACCATTGGTGTGGTGGCGTACTTGGAAGCTGTTGCTGCCACGCAAGGCCAAACGGTGTATAGCTTTGGCAATATGGTCGTCTCTGATGCCATGGGCAGCTGGCTCAAGTGCTTCTCAGCCTTGGCTGTGATGGTCACCTTGGTCTACGGCCGTCCTTATGCCGCCGAGCGCGACATGTTGCGCGGTGGCGAATTGTTCACCTTAGGTCTCTTTGCCTTGCTGGGCATGTTCGTCATGATCTCGGGCAACAACTTCCTCGTGTTGTACCTCGGCTTGGAATTGCTCACTTTGTCTAGCTACGCCATGGTGGCCTTGCGCCGCGACAGTGCCGTGGCCAGCGAAGCTGCCATGAAGTACTTTGTGCTGGGCGCGATGGCCAGCGGCTTCTTGCTCTATGGCTTGTCCATGTTGTACGGCGCCACAGGTTCGCTCGACATCAGCACCGTGTTCAAGGCGGTCGCCTCGGGCCAAATCAAACACCAAGTGTTGGTGTTGGGCTTGGTCTTCGTGGTGTGCGGCTTGGCCTTCAAATTTGGTGTTGTGCCTTTCCACATGTGGATTCCTGATGTGTACCAAGGCGCACCCACAGCCATCACCTTGATGATTGGCGGCGCACCTAAGCTGGCCGCCTTTGCCATGACCATCCGTTTGTTGGTAGAGGGCTTGTTGCCCTTGGCCGTGGATTGGCAGCAAATGTTGATGGTGTTGGCCATCGCCTCGTTGTTGATTGGTAACTTGGCCGCTGTGGCGCAAACCAACCTCAAGCGCATGCTGGCTTTCTCCACCATTGCCCAAATGGGTTTTGTGTTGATCGGTTTGCTCTCGGGTGTGGTCAATGGCAACACCGCTGCTGCGGCCAATGCCTACAGCTCGTCCATGTTCTACGTCATCACCTATGTGCTGACCACCTTGGCCACCTTCGGCATCATCTTGCTGTTGGCCCGCGAAGGTTTTGAGAGCGAAGAAATTGCAGACCTCGCTGGCTTGAACCAACGCAGCCCGCTCTACGCAGGTGTGATGGCGGCTTGTATGTTCTCTCTGGCGGGTGTGCCACCTTTGGTGGGCTTTTATGCCAAGCTCTCCGTGTTGCAAGCCTTGATCGCGTCTGGCCAAGCCGGCGCAATTGCGTTGGCCATCTTCGCGGTCATGATGTCGCTGATTGGCGCGTTCTACTACTTGCGCATCGTCAAAGTCATGTACTTTGATGCCCCCATCACTGCCACCACGGTGTCAGCCGGCAACGATGTGCGCGTGGTCTTGAGCCTCAATGGCGCCTTGATCCTGATTTTGGGTATCTTGCCCGGTGGTTTGATGGCCTTGTGTGCCAAAGCCATCGTGACCACACTGGGTACTTAAACCCGTGCCACTTCAGCATTGACCACACTTCACACAGGCCAGCTTTCGAGCTGGCTTTTTTCATGATGACGATGACCCCCAACTCTGATGACCATTTGGTCGAACACACACTTGAGCACGTCGAGCTGCTCAAAGGCCACTTCTTGCATGCTTTTCGCGATACTGTGCGTTTGCCCAGCGGGGGCACCGCCACGCGTGAATTTGTGATTCACCCAGGCGCGGTGATGATCATTGCCATGCGCGACGATGGCCGCTTGGTGATGGAGCGTCAATACCGCTACCCCGTGCAGCAGGTGATGATTGAGTTTCCCGCTGGCAAGCTCGACCCGGGTGAAGACCGTT
>JBEEJP010000217.1:0-3570 GCA_041169125.1 Pseudomonadota bacterium | reverse complement strand
AGCGTGCGGTCTCCAAAGCCGTGGCGTGTTGTTGGTTCAGGCGCGCGGCCTTGAGACGCATACGCAAAGCCAACATGCGGCGCGCAGCACCGTGGCGCAAACCATCCAACCAACGCATGGCTTCTGGTGCATCGCGGTCGCTCATGGCCCAACGGGCAGCCGCCAAGTACGCAGACTCCATTGTTTCTTCAACCGTCTCACCCGCTTCGTCTCGGTTCATGGCCATCACGGCTTGCAAGTGGGCCACGCGTGCATCGCGGTCACGCAAGGCGTGCGCACTCTCAGCCGCCACCAAGTGCGACACCGCACGCAACTGGTGTGCGTGGCGTGGCGCGGGGTCATCGGCGGTGCGCACCGAGGCCAACAACTCTTCCAAGGCTAGGGCTTTTTCGGCCGACTTCACAGCGCGCACATAGCGACCGCTCCACAGCTCTGACAAAGCATCAAGCAACGCCGCGTGCATGGCCCGCTCTTTTTGTTGCAAGCGCCAGCGGCGGGCTTGGTGGGGCAATTCAAACAAGGCCGACATGGCACGCCATGCCAAATGCATCATCACAAACAACACCACGAGCGCCAGCAACACCAAGTTGAGCGACAAGTCCACACGGTAAGGCGACCAAAACACAGTGACGGTGCTTTGGTTTCCCCCTGCCAACAAAGCCGAGGCCACCGCCACACCAAACAAGCCCACAAACCAGAGAGCGGCCTTCATGTCAGCGCCCCGCTGCAGCTGTGGTGAGTGCCGCGATGGTGTCATCTACACGCGGAATCTCAATTTGCTTGGACTGCGCCAGCACTTCACGCGCCAGCGCCAGGGTGGTTTGGCCTTGGCGTGTTTGCATGTCAAAGTAACGCACCAAATCGTCATTGGCTTGTTTCATGTCAGACTGCACCGCGTCAAAGTGACGGGCCAGCAAACCCAAACGCGCATTGAGCAATCGCAGCTTCAGGTTTTCACGCACAAAGTAACTTTGGTCAGGTGCGAGCATGCTGGCTTCGGGTTTGTCGATGCGGCTCACACGAATGAGGCTTTGCGCATCGTCCCAAATGTCAGACCACACCTTCTCCCACCAGCTCATGCTAATGGCTTTGGCCCAGCTGGTAGCCGGCACCGCTGGCGCCACTTTGGGCTGAGGGTTGTGGCCCACGGCGTTGAGCAAAGGCAAGCTATCCACCACACGCACCAATTCATCAAGCTTGAACAACAAAGCCGGCGTGTCGGCCACCGCCGTGGCTTTGATGCGTTCGATGTCGCGCGTGACCGCACGCAGCACGGGCGCCAAACGCGGTTGCGCCACCTTGGTCAAACGTTGCTCGGCCGAGTTGAGCGCTGCCAGCAAAGGCTGCACGCTGCCAGTGAGCTGGGCTTGTTGTTGTGCCAAGCGGATGGCCGATTCAATATCCACCACCAAGTTTTCGTCACGTGAACGTGAGAGGCTTTGCATCAGCTCCTCAAGTTGGCTGCGTTGCAGCGCCACTTCGCTGAGCTTGGCATCGGTCACCGACAGTCGGGCCGCCGTTTCGCGGGCCAACTCTTCCGCTTGCTTGGAGGTCACGCGCGCTTCCACGGCTTGGCTGCCCGTGTCAGCGCTTTGACGTGCCAGTTGTTCTTGAATGCCAGAGAGCTTGGCCCACATCAGGCCCGATCCCACAGCCCCCACGACCGCAAATGCGCCAATGCCGCGCATCAGCCAAGTCGAGGTATCGGTGCGGCTGTTGGCGTGCGCACCCGTGAGTTCGTCCACATGAACCAAGGGTTCGGTGGTAGGCCCCAAAGGCGGGAGATGGGAGGTGTCGTCGTGCTCTGGCTTCATGCCAGAGATTCTAATGAGACTAATAAATCTGCTAATGACGGCTTAGCCATTTGAATTTCACCAAAACCCAAAGCTTGCGCGGTTTGCGCAATGCGGGGATGGGTGGCGATGCAACGTCCTTGGGCCCAGCTTTGTGTGGGTAAACAGTGCGCCAAGTTGTGAATGGCTTGTGAGCTGCTGAAACACCACACACGGCCATCGGCGGCGGCTTGAGCAGCCTGCGCTTGTTGCGCGGCCGACCACACAGGCGCACGGCGCTCGTAAGCCACCACAAACTGGGCGGTCGCGCCAGCGGCTTGCAGCTGCTGCGCCAGCCAATCACGGCCCGTGCCGTTGGGTGCGGCACTCGCGGCGGCGGCGTTCACATCCGTGCCGCGCACGATGAGTACCGGTTTGCCCGCCTGCACCTGTGTGGACACGCGCTGCCACAAAGCTTCGGAGTCAAACTGCGTGGCGTCAGCGGCAGGACTGTCGATGCACGCGGGTGGCACACCCGCTTGCAACAAGGCTTTGAGTGTGCCGGGGCCGGTGGCCCAACAACGCGGGCCATGGGCCCATGTGGCAGAGGATGTGACATCAGCGGTTTGCAGCAAGCCAGCATGACGGCCTTCAAAGAAATAGCGCACAGCCTGCGCACTGACAAACATCACCGCTTGAAACTCAGCCCATTGCGCCCACGCTTGCGCCACAGGCTGCATGTGTTGGGCGGGCCCCACCTCAATCAAGGGCAAGGCCAACGCGTCGTGGCCAGCCGCTTGCAGCGCATCCACCCACGCTTGGGCATCGCCTGCGGGTCGGGTGATGACAACGCGCATGGCAGGCAGCGCAGCTCAGTGAGCGCCTTGTGCGCGCAACTGGGCCGCAACCGACTCGCCCAACACGTTGGCAGCCTCGCGTGAGGCGGGATGGGTCGCATCCAAGCTTTGCTTTGCCTCAGCGCGCAACAACACGGGCGCACCCGATGGGTCACCCCACGCTGCTTGCAGGTGCAGCACGCCATCGGTCAAGGTGGCGTGTGCGGCCAAAGGCATCGAGCAGCTGCCGCCCATGGCGCGGCTCACCGCACGTTCTGCCGTGACCGTCAGCCATGTGGCCGCATCGGCCAAGGGGGCCAAGGCTTGGGCCACATCGGCGCGGTTGCTGCGCACTTCAATGCCCAAGGCGCCCTGCCCTGCGGCAGGCAACATCTCGGTGGTTTCAAAAATATGACGAATGCGCTCGCCCAAGCCCAAACGCTTGAGGCCTGCCGCCGCCAACACAATGCCGTCGTATTGGCCTTCGTCGAGTTTGCGCAAACGCGTGTCAAGGTTGCCGCGCAGGGGCTCAATCTTCAAATCAGGGCGCAACGCACGCAGCAACACCGTGCGGCGCAGGCTCGATGTACCCACCACCGCGCCTTGTGGCAAATCGTTCAGGTGCGCGTATTTGGCCGACACCCACGCATCGCGCGGGTCTTCGCGGGTCATCACACACGCCAGGTCAAACCCTTCGGGCAAATCCATCGGCACATCTTTGAGCGAATGCACGGCCAAGTTGGCACGCCCCTCTTCCAGGGCCACCTCCAGCTCTTTCACAAACAGGCCTTTGCCGCCCACTTTGCTCAAGGAGCGATCCAAAATTTGGTCGCCCTGCGTGGTCATGCCCAGCAAGCTAACGCTGTGGCCTTGCGCCTTGAGCAAGGCCTGCACATGCTCAGCCTGCCACATGGCCAAACGGCTTTCTCGGGTGGCAATGGTTAAAGAAACGGGGGATGTGG
>JBEEJP010000216.1:0-3573 GCA_041169125.1 Pseudomonadota bacterium | reverse complement strand
TTGCCGTTCTCCACCGGCGTCATCATGGAGCCGCTGCCGCACGACCGCATCATCGCGGGCATGCCTGCTGCCATTGCCGCCGCAGGCCATGCGGGTAGCGCACAACAGTGGGCTGATGCGGCCGAAGGCATCATGACCACCGACACGGTGCCTAAAGCAGCCAGCACACAAGTGAAGCTGGGTGAGACGACGGTCAGTGTGACCGGCATCAGCAAAGGCGCAGGCATGATTCGCCCCAATATGGCCACCATGTTGGGCTATGTAGCCACCGATGCATGCGTGGCGCCTGTGTTGATGAAAGAGCTGTCCTTGGCTTTGGCCGAAGGCTCGTTCAACCGCATCACGGTGGATGGTGACACCTCGACCAATGATTCGTTCGTGGTGATCGCCACCAACAA
Source organism: Pseudomonadota bacterium (assembly GCA_041169125.1). Classification (GTDB taxonomy): domain Bacteria; phylum Pseudomonadota; class Gammaproteobacteria; order Burkholderiales; family Burkholderiaceae_C; genus Limnohabitans. Next base: position 3,175 of record JBEEJP010000216.1, on the reverse strand, counting down.
AGCAGGCCATGCCCCCATCACCAGTTTGCAAAGCGCAGAAGGCCAAGCCTTGTTGCAAGCCATGTTGCAGGTGGCTCGCCAATTGGCGCAGGCCATTGTGCGTGACGGCGAAGGTGCCACCAAGTTCATCACGGTCCGTGTGGAAGGTGGCAACACCAGCGCAGAGTGCCGCCAAGTGGCGTATGCCATTGCGCATTCGCCGTTGGTGAAAACGGCCTTTTTTGCCAGCGATCCCAACTTGGGGCGCATCTTGGCGGCTGTGGGGTACGCTGGCATCACCGACCTCGACCAAACAGGCATTGACTTGTATTTGGACGATGTGCATGTGGCCATTCAAGGCGGTCGTCACCCTGAGTACCGCGAAGAAGACGGTCAGCGCGTGATGAAGCAATCTGAAATCACTGTGCGTGTGGTGCTGGGTCGTGGCACGGCCAGCGACACGGTGTGGACCTGTGACCTGAGCCATGACTATGTCAGCATCAACGCTGACTACCGCAGCTGATGACTGACGCAACCCATCCTCTTGAACGCTTGGTGCAACGCGCCGAGGCCTTGATGGCCCGCATTGAGCAGGTGTTGCCTCAGCCCATGGCGGAGCCCGATTGGTCGGCCAGCGTGGCGTTTCGTTACCGCAAGCGTCACAACGGTCGCGGGGGCTTGGAGCCCGTGCGTCACGTGGCCAAGTTGGGCTTGGCGGATCTGCAAGAGATTGACGGTCAAAAAGAAAAAATCCAACGCAACACTGAACAATTCGTGAAGGGTTTGCCGGCGAACAACGTGCTGCTCACGGGCGCGCGCGGCACGGGCAAGTCCTCACTCATCAAAGCGTGCTTGAACGAATACGGCCCACAAGGGCTACGTTTGATTGAGGTCGACAAAGACGACCTCACCGATTTGCCAGACATCATTGAGTTGGTGTCTGAGCGTCCTGAGAAGTTCATGATCTTTTGTGATGACTTGAGCTTTGAAGATGGCGAGCCTGGCTACAAAGCGTTGAAGTCCATCTTGGATGGGTCCATTGCAGCGGCCACGCCCAATGTGTTGATTTACGCCACCAGCAACCGTCGCCATTTGTTGCCTGAGTACATGAAAGAAAACCTCACGTACACACATACCGAAGATGGAGAAGTGCATCCCGGTGAAGGCGTGGAAGAGAAAATCTCCTTGTCCGAGCGTTTTGGTCTGTGGGTGAGCTTTTACCCGTTCAGCCAAGATGAGTACCTGACCATCGCGGCGCAATGGCTGTCTTCGTTGGGTGTGAAGCCGGCGGAGATCGAAACCGCCAAGCCTGAGGCCTTGGTGTGGGCCTTAGAGCGGGGCTCACGCAGCGGTCGTGTGGCGTATCAATTTGCTCGCGACTACGCGGGCAAGCACGCCTGAATCCATGACGCCATCTCTTGTGCGAGTGGTCGATGCAGACCAACCGCGTTCCGCCGATCGCAGCTTGGTACAGGTGGCGGTGGGTGTGTTGGTACGAGATGACCAAGCGTTCTTACTCACCAGCCGCCCAGAGGGCAAAGCGTATGCGGGCTACTGGGAGTTTCCAGGCGGCAAGCTTGAGGCGGGTGAAACAGTGGAAGAAGCGTTGCGTCGTGAGCTGCAAGAAGAAATTGGCATCACCATTGAAAACTGCCTCTTGTGGAAAACGGAGCGCATTGATTACCCGCATGCCTTGGTGCAGTTGAACTTTTGCAAAGTCACGCAGTGGACGGGTGAGCTGCAGATGTTGGAGGCTCAGTCGTTTGCGTGGCAGCAATTGCCCGTGGTGGTCAAGCCCGTATTGCCGGGTACCTTGCCTGTGCTGCAGTGGTTTGCTCAAGAGCGCCACTTTGAAGGCGAGACACACAGCGATTGAGCTGTGTTGACGCTCAGTGCACTTGGATGTTTTCGAAATCCGCGTTGTCTTGCGGGGTTTCGTCGGGCAGGCGGTGCTCTTCGTTGGCCCAAGCCCCTAAGTCAATATTGCGGCAACGCTCGCCACAAAAGGGACGGTATGCGTTGGCCGCTTCGTAGCGGCTAGGACCACCGCACTGCGGACAAACAACGATACGAGCCTCTGCGTCTTGCATGGCTTAGACGCACAGGGCCATTTCAAACGGTACATCGTCGGTGCTGTGCTGCAAGCGGCCATCGCCGTCTTGGCGCATCATGCGCACCCAAATCATGAGGCGGTTGCCGCTGATTTCTGGAATGAAGCCCAGTGCAGGGTCAATCGCGACGCGCATGAGTTGGAACTTGCCTTGCGCCAAGGATTGCTGGAACTGCCCGCTCATGGCCATCATCTTTTGCGTGGTGCCTGTGTCGCGCATGAGCGAGAGCAACAAGTTGACCGAATCTTTCATGGGTTGGAACACCTCAAACCAGCGCAAGATGTCGGCACGGCGCACATCGGGGCTGAGTTGTTGCCACGCATGGTAGGCAGGCAAATCAAAACAGCAAGTGCCACCTGGAATGGCCACGCGGTTGCGCAGCGCGCTGAGCCATTCGTTGTCAATGATGTTTTGGCCAATCTTGCCAATCGCACCGTTGAGACCGCCATAGCAGTGGTCAATGTTGTCGAGTAGCTGCTGCAGCGCTGTTTCCGAAACAGAAGGGTTGCCACGCAACGCGCTGAATTGCTGTTTGTGACGCTCCAAATCTTTCAGCACATCGGTTTTGAGATCGGTGCGCCCACCCGCTTCTACCAATTCAAAGAGAGTGGTCAGTGCAAAGTGGTTGTCCACGGGGTGATCGCGTGAGGTGAGTTCTTCGAAACGTTGGAACAAATGTTCCAAACGCAGGTAAGTGCGCACACGTTCGTTGAAGGGATGTTCGTACAGAATCACGCGAAAAACGGCTTAAAAGTGGACTTTGGTAAATCTGCGAATCATACCTGTTTGTGGGGCGTTTTCTTTTGGTTTAAGTCGTCTAAAGCGGCAGGCTTTGGACGCATTCCTGCAGGGCATCGATGGACAGGCCCTCGTTGTGAATGACCCAATCCGCTGCCGCTAATTTTTCCGCACGCGAAGCTTGTGCCGCGATGACACGTTGCACCGCCTCTCGGTCCCAGCCATTGCGGGCCATGACCCGATGAATTTGTGTTTCCACCCAGCAGTCCACCACCAACACGCGGTCGACTTGTGATCGCCAACGCACGCCTGACTCGACCAGCAAAGGGACATCAAACACCAAGGTG
>JBEEJP010000215.1:0-3577 GCA_041169125.1 Pseudomonadota bacterium | reverse complement strand
AAGGTCTCGGAGGCGTGCAAATGCAGGCGAATTTGCACCCATGGGTGATTGACAGCGATGTAGTACGCACTGACCACCAAACCAGACGTCATGGCCAACAAGGCCCCCACCCGATTCATGCCACGCCAGTAAATCCCAAGCAACAACACGGGGAAGAAAGTGGATGCTGCCAGAGAAAAAGCACAAGTCACCCAAAACAAAATGCTGACTGGCCGATTGGTCGCAAACCATGCGGCCAGCAAGGCCACCACCATCAACAAAATTTTCGACAGCATGACGCGGCGCAAAGGCTGCGCATGCGGCTCTGCCGTTTGAAAATACAGATCTTGCGCCAACGCATTCGAGATGGTCAGCAAGAGGCTATCCGCCGTAGACAACGCGGCAGCCAAAGCGCCTGCCGCCAACAAACCTGTGAAGACGGACGAGATGTGCGTCATCTCAGGCACACCCAACACCAAATAGTCATTGAACAAGCGAATGTCTGCAAACTGAACGATGCCGTCTTGGTTGTAGTCTTGAATACTCAGCAAAGCCAACTTGCGCAGCTTTAAGCGATCCGCCCAATCTGGCAGCTGATCTAAGTGCGAACCGACCAGCTCTGTCAACACAAACGACTTGAGCATGACCGCCAACGACGACGCGCAAAGATAAACCACCACAATGATGCCCAATGCCCAAACCACCGAACGTTCGGCCGCCACCGGCGAAGACGCGGTGTACGAGCGCACCAAGATATGAGGCAGTGCAGCCGTGCCGAGCATCAAACAAAACACCAAGCCCAAGCTGTTGAACCAGCCTTGGTTCCACCCACTCAGTCCAGGCACTTGAAAGCCCACAGGGCGGTCAATGGCTTCTGCCAAGACATCACGCTCCGCTTGCCACGCGCCCACCAAACGCTCCAGCGAAGTCTCACGCCACGCGGGATTTGCCTCTAGCTTTTGAATTTCTCGCAACGGCGCCCCTTCGGCTTTGGCTCTGGCCACTTGCTTGGCCACAATCTGACGCTCCACCTCTCGGGCGTACACGGGCTCCGCAATCTTCACGTCCAAGCTGCTCATGCGCAGGCTGATGACGTCACGGGTCATCAACTCGGCAGGGTCAGCCTCAATCTGCTTGGCGCGTGCTTGTATTTGCGGCAGAGATTGGGCGGCAGCGAGGGTGACAAAAGGGTGACCTTGTGTTTTGAAGGACACCGCCATCCCCAGCACAACCATCGACACCACAATGACGACGCACTGCACACCTTGCGTCCACGTGACCGCCCGCATGCCCCCTAAGAATGAGCACAGCAGCACACCCCCTAAAGCCAAAAATACCCCAAGCTCGAAGGTCAAGCCCGACAGCATAGAAGCCACCAAGCCAATGCCATAAATTTGTGCCACCAAATAAATGCTGGAACACAAAATCGCCCCCCAAGCAGCAAGCCAGCGCACAGCAGCACTGTCAAAGCGACGACCTAAAAATTCAGGAATGGTGATGGCCTGAGAGCGATTGAGCCTGGCAGCAAACAAAAAGCCCAACAAACAAAAGCCACCGGTCCACCCCAGCAAATAAGCCAATCCGCCTGGGCGCTGCCCATCGCCCGCAAAACCATCGGAAAGTAACAAGCCCGTGAGGCCGATGAACGAAGCCGCTGAAATCCAATCGGCCGCAGTGGCCATGCCATTGAGTGGTGCGCTGATGCTGCGCCCAGCCACAAAATATTCCTCTGGCACGGTGGTGCGACAAAACATGCCAATGACGGCATAGCCAATGATGGACAACACCAAGAAAAACCCGTTGACCACGCCTTTAGGGACTCCGGCAAAGTCAGCAATCAGCAACAAGAGCGTCAGCAGCACCAGCCCCGAAAAACTGAGCAACAACAACCGCCAAGGCCAAGATTTAAAGCGCATCGTCTTTCACAGGCGCACTTTGCGTGCCCCACCATGCCAAGACGAAATACAAAACGGGGACGGCTTGCGCGACCCACAAAAAATGCAGCAGAGTCATGTCTGGCACCCACCAAGCCATGCCCAGTGACCCTACCGTCAACACCACCAAGCCCCCCACACCCAACCACGCCCGCTTGGACAAAACGGCCACGTCATTCGTGGCTGGATGTTTCGCCTGCGCCTCAGAGGCTGTGGAGGATGGCGGCATTTGACTGCGTTACTTGGCCAATGATTTCCAAGTCTCAATCACGCTGTCTGGGTTCAGCGAAATGGAGCTGATGCCCTCATCGGCCAACCAATGCGCGAAGTCGGGGTGGTCGCTCGGGCCTTGACCGCAGATGCCCACGTACTTGCCTTGCGTCTTGCACGCCGCAATGGCGCGACTGAGCATGGCTTTCACGGCGGGGTCACGCTCGTCAAAATCAGCGGCCAACAACTCCAAGCCAGAGTCACGGTCGAGGCCCAAGGTCAGCTGGGTCAAGTCGTTCGAGCCAATCGAGAAGCCATCAAAGTACTTCAAGAAGTCGTCTGCGAGGATGGCGTTGCTTGGCACTTCGCACATCATGATGACCTTGAGGTCGTTTTCACCACGCTTCAAGCCGTGTTGCGCCAACAAGTTGGTCACGCGTTCAGCCTGGCCCAAGGTACGCACAAAAGGCACCATGACTTGCACATTGGTCAAACCCATGTCTTCGCGCACGCGACGCATGGCTTCGCATTCCATCGCAAAGGCTTCACCGAAGTCTGCACTGATGTAGCGCGCTGCGCCACGGAAACCGAGCATCGGGTTCTCTTCCTCGGGCTCGTAGCGGCTGCCGCCAATGAGTTTGCGGTACTCGTTGGACTTGAAGTCGGACATGCGCACGATGACTGGTTTTGGATAGAACGCCGCCGCGATGGTGGCAATGCCTTCGGCCACTTTGTCCACATAGAACGCGCGAGGCGACGCATGGCCACGGGCCACAGACTCCACGGCCTTCTTCAAGTCAGCATCGACATTGGGGTAATCCAAAATCGCTTTGGGGTGCACACCAATGTTGTTGTTGATGATGAACTCCAAGCGCGCCAAGCCCACGCCTTCGTTGGGCAACTGGGCGAAATCAAACGCCAACTGTGGGTTGCCCACGTTCATCATGATCTTGGTTTTGATCTTGGGCATGTCGCCACGTTGGACTTCGGTCACTTCGGTTTCAAGCAGGCCGTCGTAGATACGACCGGTATCGCCCTCGGCGCAGCTCACCGTCACCAGGGTGCCGTCTTTGAGTTGCTCCGTGGCGTGGCCACAGCCCACCACCGCAGGAATACCCAACTCGCGTGCAATGATGGCGGCGTGGCAGGTACGACCACCACGGTTAGTCACGATGGCGCTGGCGCGCTTCATCACGGGTTCCCAGTTGGGGTCGGTCATGTCGGTCACCAACACATCACCGGGCTGGACCTTGTCCATCTCGCTGATGTTGTGCACCAAGCGCACAGGACCTGTACCAATCTTTTGCCCAATCGCACGGCCTTCGGCCAACACCGTGCTGTGGCCTTTGAGCTTGTAGCGCAACTCAGCTTGGCCTTTGGCTTGGCTCTTCACGGTCTCTGGACGTGCTTGCAGAATGTAGAGCTGGCCGTCTGTGCCGTCTTTGCCCCACTCG
>JBEEJP010000214.1:0-3593 GCA_041169125.1 Pseudomonadota bacterium | reverse complement strand
CATGTGCGATGGCAAAACCGTGTTGCCCTTGGCCACCAGCCAAGACCACAAGCGCTTGCTCGATGCCGACGAAGGCCCCAACACCGGTGGCATGGGCGCGTACTCGCCTGCGCCCGTGGTGACGCCCGAGGTGCATGCCCGCGCCATGCGCGAAATCATTTTGCCCACCATCAAGGGCATGGAGAAAGACGGCATTCCGTTCACCGGTTTCTTGTACGCCGGTTTGATGATTGACCCACAAGGCCACGTCAAAACCTTGGAGTTCAACTGCCGCATGGGCGACCCCGAAACCCAACCCATCATGGCTCGCCTGAAAACCGACTTGGTCGACGTGCTCATGGCTGCCACCGCCACCAACGCTGAAGCACGCTTTGACGACTTCGAGCTGGAGTGGGACCGCCGCACTGCCATTGGTGTGGTGATGGCCGCACATGGCTACCCCATGAACCCGCGCAAAGGCGATGTCATCAACGGTTTGCCGCAAGACAGCGACGATGTGGTGGTGTTTCACGCGGGCACCCAGATGAAAGATGGCCAAGTGCTCACCAGCGGGGGCCGCGTGTTGTGCGTCACCGCCTTGGGCGGCACGGTCAAGCTGGCACAACAGTTGGCGTATGACAGCCTCAAAGGCATTCACTTTGACGGCATGCAGTACCGCAGCGATATTGGTTATCGCGCCATCGCGCGTTGATGGCTGAGTTTGCCAAACCCATGGCCGTGCCTTGCAAGCCTCAGGCTTGGGCGGCATGGCTGGTCAAGCTGATGGGGTGGAAAATTGAGTTTGACGGCTTGCCCGCCAAACAAGGCGTGCTCATTGGCTATCCGCACACCAGCAATTGGGACTTTGTCACCATGATGCCGGTCAAGTGGGCGGTGGGCTTGCCTGTGCAGTTTTTTGCCAAAGAGAGCTTGTTTCGCATCCCCTTGTTTGGCCGTTGGATTCGCTTCATTGGCGCAGTGCCGATTGACCGTTCGTCCCCCAAAGGCGTGGTGGGCGAGATGGTGGAAGCCTTGAAGCAGCACAAACAAACCGACGAGTTGCTGTGGATTGGCCTGTCGCCCGAAGGTACCCGCAAACTCACGAACGGCTGGCGCAGTGGTTTTTACCAACTGGCCTTGGGTGCCGATGTGCCGCTGTGTCTGCTGCGCATTGACTACGGCACCAAAACTGCCAAGATCACCGACTTCATGCGCTTGACGGGCGATGTGCAGGCCGACTACGCCCACATTGCCAAGGTGTATGACGGTGTGCAGGGCTTTCATGTGAACCAAGCCGCGCCCATTCGTCCACTGCCACCGCGCACGACCTCTTCCTAATTGAACACACGATGATCACATCTACCCACGAACACGTAGTTACCGCCGCCAGCGAATACCTGGTTGGCTTGCAAAGCCGCATCACCGATGCAATTGAAGCCAAAGATGGTCAAGCCAAATTTTTGGTAGACCATTGGGAAAAAGGTCCGGGCGAACAGCTGCAAGGCAATGGCATCACCAAAATCTTAGAAAACGGCTCTGTGTTTGAGCGTGCGGGTTGCGGTTTTTCGCATGTGCGCGGCCCCAAGCTCCCGCCTTCGGCTACCCAGCACCGCCCTGAGCTGGCTGGTGCGCCGTTTGAGGCCATGGGCGTGTCGTTGGTGTTTCACCCACGCAACCCCTATGTGCCCACGGTGCACATGAACGTGCGCATGATTGCAGCCACACCGGCCAACGGCAAAACCGTGGCTTGGTTTGGCGGCGGCATGGACCTGACGCCTTACTACGGCTACGCCGAAGACGCCAAGCACTTCCATCAGGTCTGTCACGATTCGCTGGCGCCGTTTGGGGCTGAGCTGTACCCACGTTTCAAAACCTGGTGTGACGAGTATTTCTGCAACAAACACCGCAGCGAGCAGCGCGGCATTGGTGGTATCTTTTTTGACGACTTTTCAGAGCTGGGCTTTGAGCGCAGCTTTGAGATGCTGCAAAGCGTGGGCGATGCCTTCCTCAACGCCTATTTGCCCATCGTGGACCGTCGCTTGAACACGCCCTATGGCGAACGCGAACGCAACCACCAGTTGTACCGCCGTGGCCGCTACGTGGAGTTCAACCTCGTGTGGGACCGAGGCACGCACTTTGGCCTGCAGTCCGGTGGACGCACCGAGTCCATTTTGTTGTCGATGCCGCCGTTGGTCAGCTGGTCTTACCAACACCAGCCCGAGGCAGGTACGCCCGAACATGCTTTGCTGCACGACTTTTTGCAACCGCAAGACTGGCTGGCGCGCCAGCTGTAAACGCGCCAACTTCAACGTATGAGCCACAAGCCACGACTCGGTGTATTCGGTGGGGCGTTTGACCCCCCGCACATTGCGCATGTGGCTTTGGCACAGCACGCCATGGCGCAGTTTGGCTTGCAGCAGCTGCGCGTCATCCCCACGGGAGACGCTTGGCACAAAAACCACACACTCACGGCTTCGCCACATCGTTTGGCCATGACGCGTTTGGCGTTTGAAGCCATGCCCCAAGTGCAAGTGGATGAACGCGAAATCAACCGTGCAGGCGCCACCTACACCTACGACACCTTGGTAGAGCTCAAGGCCGAACATCCCGATGACGATGTGTTTTTGTTCATTGGGGCGGACCAGGCCAACGCTTTCAAGACGTGGCACCGTTGGCAAGACATTTTGAAACTCGCCACCTTGGTGGTGGCGCAGCGGGGAGGGGCGGCGCAGTGGCACAATGCGGTATCGCCCGATGTGCAGCGGCTGGACATGCCCAGCCTCAAGGTGAGCGCCACTGACATTCGCGCTCACTACGCCCAGCACGCGGTGGCGCAACCGCCTTTTTCAAACTGGTTGCCCGCTTCGGTGCAGCATTACATTGAACAACACAGCCTCTATAGATTGAACCGATGAACGATACAAGCGCTAAAAAAGACGTCCAAAAACTGCAACGCACCGTGGTGGATGCCTTGGAAGACGTCAAAGCCCAAGACCTCCAGGTGTTTGACACCGAACACCTGTCCTCGCTGTTTGAGCGCGTCATCGTGGCATCGGGCACCTCGAACCGTCAAACCAAAGCCTTGGCTGCCAGCGTGCGCGACAAAGTGCGCGATGGCGGTTTTGGCAAGCCTCGCATTGAGGGCGAAGACAACGGCGAATGGATCATTGTGGATTGCGGCCCCGTCGTGGTGCACATCATGCAGCCAACCATCCGCGGTTACTACAACCTTGAAGAAATTTGGGGCGAGAAGCCTGTGCGTTTGAAGTTTGGTGCACCTAAGCCTGCCAAACCGTCTGTGTCACACGAAGAAGCGCCCGCTAAAAAATCAGCAGGTAAAAAGTCAGCCGCCAAGAAAACCGCAGCTGACAAGCAGCCTGCAGCCAAAACGGCCAAGCCAGCCTCACGCAGCACCTCCACACGTGGTCCTGCCAAATCTGCACCTGCTAAGACAGTCGCCGCGAAGACCGCATCGACCAAAGCCCCTGCCGCTAAAAAGCCAGCAGCTAAAACCGCAGCCAAGTTGCCCATCGTGAAGGTGGCGTTGAAAGGCGCCAAGTCTTCAGCCAAGTCGGCCGCACGCACGGCAACGACCACTGCAGGTAAGCCTGCAG
>JBEEJP010000213.1:0-3595 GCA_041169125.1 Pseudomonadota bacterium | reverse complement strand
ATACTTAGCCGTCACCAGCGCACACCGCTACGCTTTGCTGCCCGATGTGCCCACTGTCGCTGAAAGCGGTGTGCCTGAACTCAAAGGCTTTGAAGCCTTGGCATGGAACGGCGTTTTGGTGGCAGCCCACACCCCCAAAGACATTGTGGAGCGCATCAACCAAGCACTGAATGCAGCCATCCATGACCCGTCCGTGAAAGATCGCCTCAAAGGGGCAGGCTTGGATGCCATTGGCGGCACACCCGAACAATTCACCAAGCTGATCCATGATGAATCCATCAAGTGGGCCCCCATCATCAAACGCTCTGGAGCTCGCATTGATTAACCCCACCACCCGACGTCGACTCACCTCGGCCATCGTCATCGGCCTGTGCACGCTGGCGGTGGCGCACGCCCAAGCCCCGACGAAACCCATTCGCTTGATCGTGCCCTATGCGGCAGGCGGCCCGATTGACGTCACAGCACGCGCTTTGGCGGAGCGGGTGAAAGACAGTTTGGGCACCGTGATCATCGACAACCGACCCGGTGCTGGCGGCAATATTGGTGCAGACTTGGTGGCCAAAGCGATGCCAGATGGCTCGGTCATTGGCATTGCCGCCACAGCCACCCATGCCGTCAACCCTTGGCTCTACAGCCGCATGCCCTACAACGCAGCGACTGACTTTGCCCCCATCACCCAAATGCTGCGCGTGCCCAATGTCTTGGTGATGAATGCCGACACAGCCAAGCGCTTGCACATCGCCACACTGCCAGACTTTTTGCGTTACGCGCACGCCAACCCGGGCAAGCTCAACTACGGCTCTGGGGGCAACGGCAGTGCCGGGCACTTGGCAGGCGAGCTGTTCAAAACACGCACCCACCTCTTTGCCGTGCACATCCCCTACAACGGTGGCAACCTCGCGCAACTCGCGTTGCTCGCTGGGCATGTCGATTTCAATTTCGACAACTTGGCCACCGCAGCACCCAACATCAAAAACGGCAAACTGTTAGCACTGGCAGTGACCACCCCCACACGCAGTGCCGCCTTGCCAGAAGTGCCCGCCATGGCCGAGAGCTTGAAAGGCTTCTCCGTGGACACATGGTGGGGCTTGGTCGCACCAGCGGGCACACCCGCCAGTGTGATTCAACGTTTGAACCAAGCCTTCGTTCAAGCCCTGCAAGCGCCAGACACCCAAACAAAATTTGCCAACCTGATGGCAGAGCCTGTGCCCAGCACGCCCGCAGCCTTTGGTCAATTCATGGCCTCTGAACTTTCCAAATACGAATCCGTGGTGAAAGCCAGCGGTGCACGTGTTGACTGAGAACCCCATGCAACCCATCACACCCCATCCCGCACTGGCAGTCAAAGACATCGAGATCTCGCGACCGCTGCATTGGTTGGCCTTGGCTTGGAAAGACATGGAGCGCTGCCCCACCGCAGGCGCGGCACATGGCTTGATCTTGGCCATCGTCGCAGGTAGTTTGTTTTGGTTTGCACGCCACGATTTTTGGTGGATTGCGGCCATGCTGTCCGTCAGCATGATCATTGCTCCGCTGCTGGCCACAGGCTTGTATGACATCAGCCGTCGCCTCGAGCGCGGCGAAGAAGCCACGCTCGCCGATGCCTTTCGTATTTGGACCTGTGGCGACAAGCGCTTGATCCACTTTGGCTTGTTGCTCGCGCTCTCGAGTGCGGGATGGATGGCCTCGTCCGCCGCCTTGATTCAGTGGATGCTGCCGGCCAGCGTGCACACCCCTGCCGACTTTGTACGCTTGGTGGTGTTGCAGCCTCAATTCGGTGTGTTTGAGCTGTGGGTCATCTTGGGCGCGTTGTTGGCTGCGCCGATGTTTGCATCCACCCTCGTCACCATTCCCTTGCTGATGGACCACCCCACCCTGACCGTGCAACAAGCCATGCTCACAAGTTGGCGTGTGGTGGCGATGAACCCATTTGCCATGGCCTGCTGGGCAGGCATTTTGTGTGTGTTCACCGCGTTGGGCATTGGCTCTGCTTTTTTAGGTTTGCTGGGTGTGGTGCCTATGTTGGGCCACGCCAGTTGGCATGCGTACCGTGACTTGGTGGTCTACGATCCTTCGGTGCACTGAATTTTTATGACAGAAGAACAATTCGCTCAATTCGGGCTGACCTTTGGCGTGGGCGGCTTCATGCTGTACATGCTGTTCATCATTTACCAGCTCGCACGCGAATCCAAAGCAGGCAAGTTCGGGACCTTTGTGCTGTTTTTGGTGCTGGCGTTTGGCATGGTCGGTTTCATTGCCAAACAGGTGTTGATTTGGATGATGGAGGGCTAAGCCCTCCTCGCGCGCGCAGGCTTATTCGCCCAAATAAGCTTCGCGCACTTTGGGGTCGTGCAGCAGGTCGTGCGCGGGGCCACTCAGGGTGATCAAGCCCGACTCCATCACATAGCCACGATCGGCAATTTGCAAGGCGCGGCTGGCGTTTTGCTCCACCAGCAAAATCGTCACGCCTTGCGCGGAAACCTCTTGAATCACTTCAAAAATTTTGTCCACCATGATGGGTGACAAGCCCATGGACGGTTCATCCAACAACAACACTTTGGGGCGGCTCATCAGCGCACGTCCCATCGCCAGCATTTGCTGCTCACCACCGGACATGGTGCCTGCCAATTGATCGCGGCGCTCTTTGAGGCGTGGGAAAGTGGCAAACACGCGCTCGATGTCCTCGGCAATGGCCGCGTTGTCGTGGCGAATGTAGGCCCCCATTTGCAGGTTCTCCACAATCGTCATGCGGGTGAACACGCCACGCCCCTCGGGCACCATGGCCAAGCCTTGTTGCACCAAATCCCAAGGGCCTTGGCCATCAATGGTTTGACCAACAAGCTGGATGTGACCGCCGCCCAGAGGCAGCAACCCCGTGATGGCTTTCATCGTGGTGGTTTTGCCAGCGCCGTTGGAGCCGATGAGCGACACCAGCTCCCCCTCGCGCACCTCGAGGCTCACGCCTTTGACGGCTTGAATCGCGCCGTAGGCCACTCGCACATCGCTGACGCTGAGCAGCACGGGGGCGTTGTCATGGCTTGCCTGGGTGTGTGTCATCTCAATGCCCTCCCGTGCCGAGATAGGCTTCAATCACGTGTGGGTTGTGCTGCACTTGGGTGGGTGTGCCTTGGGCAATCACCTTGCCGTAGTCGAGCACGGTGACACGGTCACACAAGCCCATGACCAACTTCACATCATGTTCAATGAGCAGCACCGTGCGGTGGTCGCGGCGAATTTTGTCAATCAACTCGCGCAGCTGCACTTTCTCGGTGGCGTTCATGCCAGCGGCGGGTTCATCCAGCGCAATGAGCTGCGGGTCAGTGGCCAAAGCACGGGCAATTTCTAAGCGACGTTGGTCCCCGTAGCTCAGCGTGCGCGCTTTGTAATCGGCCAAGTTGGCAATGCCCACGTAGTCCAGCAGTTCGCGGGCGCGTTGCGCAATGGCCAGTTCTTCGGCTTGGAACGCCTCCGTTCTGAAAATAGCCCCCAGCAAACCTGAGTGCGTGCGCACATGGCGACCCACCATCACGTTTTCAAGCGCCGTCATGTCGGCAAACAAGCGGATGTTTTGAAACGTACGTGCAATGCCCGCTTG
>JBEEJP010000212.1:0-3606 GCA_041169125.1 Pseudomonadota bacterium | reverse complement strand
CGCAACGAAGCGATGTACATGCGGTCATGCGCCAACTCGATGTCTGCCAAAGGGGCTTCGGGCGCCTCCATCGGCGTCAGGCCTAAATCGACACCGCTGATGAGCAATCGGTCTTGAATGGCGCTGAGCCGCTCGGGGCATTCGGGGTGACCTTCACCCATCTCGTGCTTCATGCACAGGGGGTGCGTGTAATAGCCTGTTTTACTCATCGCGTGTCTGCCTCACTCTTCTTGAAGTCAGCTTACCATGTAGGCCTTGCTTTTTCCCTTGCAAATCCTGCGTGAAAACACATACAGCCCCGTTTTATATGGCTTTGCAGCCAACTCTTGCGTTACGTCAAATCACTGTCGCGTTGTTGCTAATGGCCACATTTGCAGGCAGCGCACATGCCAAGCCGCACGCTAAAGCACACAAATCGACATCGCACAAAGCAGCCGCACACAAGGCCAGCACGCACGGCCCTGCCTACGGGAAAACCACAGCGGCCATCGCACTGGCTGACGAATTGGCCCAGCAATACGACTTACCCAAGACATGGGTGCGCGAACAAATCAGCCAAGCACAGCACCTCAAAGGCGTTCCCAAGATGGTCATGCCGCCCTCGGTGCCCACGGCCAAGAACTGGCGGGCTTACCGCGAACGCTTCATCGAAAGCCGTCGCATCGAAGCGGGCACCCAGTTTTGGCAAACCTACCAAAGCGCCCTCACCCGTGCCGAGCAAACCTATGGCGTGCCCGCAGAGATGGTGGTGGGCATCATGGGTGTCGAAACTTTTTATGGTCAAAACATGGGCAACTACCGTGTGCTGGATGCCTTGACCACCCTCACCCTCAACTTCCCTGCGGCGCACCCACGTGCGGCCGAACGGCAAGCTTTTTTCAAATCAGAGTTGGGCCACTTTTTGGTACAAGCCCACCACCAAGGCAATGCGGGTGCGACTGGTAGCTTTGCAGGCGCCATGGGTTGGCCGCAGTTCATGCCCTCGAGCATTGCCAAATTTGCGGTGGACTTTGATGGCGACGGCCGCATCGACTTGCGCAACAGCCCCGTCGACGCGATTGGCTCGGTCGCCAATTACTTCAAAGCCTTTGGCTGGCAAACCGGCATGCCTACCCACTACCCCGTGCGGTTTGACGAAGCGCGCCTAGACAAAGCCAGCCTACTCGCCCCCGACATCTTGCCCTCGTTCAGCGTGAGCAACTTCACCGCCAAAGGTGCAGTGCTTGACGAGCCAGCACAGCAACACAAAGGCCAACTCGCTTTGATTGAACTCTTCAACGGCGACGATGCCCCCAGCTACGTGGCAGGTACCGACAACTTCTACGTCGTCACACGCTACAACTGGAGCAGTTACTACGCGTTGGCGGTCATTGAGTTGGGGCAGGCGGTCAAAGCCAACCGCGCGGGGGATTCGGTCCAGTCCAGCGCCAGAGACCGTCAGTCTTTGGGCAATTGACGCGTGGGGTGAATTTCTCGCACCACCACATCTTCAATCACAGCCGATGCATCGCCAGTGCGCTCAGAGTGGCTGTGCGCTTCATGCCACTGACCATCGCTGGTGCGAGACCAGCTAGACCAAGTGGCACCCTGCCCCCTTTGTATGTCATTTCGCATGCCATTTCGCATACCTTTGCGCATGGCTTGGATTTGCTGCCACATCATCAGCACCTGTGGCTTTTGCCCCGTGACCAACCAACGCAGACAGGCAAAAGTCGCGTACAAGGCCAGCCAACACAAGACGCCCGCGGCAAATAAAACGGCGAAAGCCATGCCCATCAGCGCGAAGATCAGACGAGTGACAAATGCCATGTGAAAAGAAACCTGTCAAACGCCTCGGCGCTTTTGCACCGCGTGCGCAAGCGCCTGTAGCACGGGCACCGTTTGATCAAAACTGAGGCAAGCATCGGTGATCGAAACACCGTACTGAAGCGGTTGACCCGGCTTTTGATCTTGCCGCCCTTCGTGCAGGTGGCTTTCAATCATCAAACCCATGATGCGTTTGTCACCCGATGCCACTTGGGTGGCCACATCATGTGAGACCTCAATTTGCTTTTGATGCTGCTTGCTGCTGTTGGCGTGCGACACATCCACCATCACCTGAGGCGTGAGGCCTGATGCTCCAAGCACCTGACAGGCTGCGTCCACATCGGCAGCCGAATAGTTGGGCGCTTTGCCACCACGCAAAATGATGTGTACGTCTTGGTTGCCACGCGTTTCAAAGATCGCCGCTTGCCCCATCTTGGTCATGCCCATGAAGGCGTGCGATGCCTTGGATGCGAGCACCGCATCAGCGGCCACTTTGACACCGCCATCGGTGCCATTCTTAAACCCAACAGGACACGACAGGCCGCTGGCCAGCTGTCGATGGCTTTGGCTCTCGGTTGTACGAGCGCCAATTGCACCCCACGTCACAAGATCGCTGATGAACTGTGGGCTCAACAGGTCGAGAAACTCGGTGGCCACCGGCAAGCCTGTGTCCAACACGTCGAGCAACAGCTTGCGCGCCATCTCCAAACCTTCGTTCATCGCAAAGCTGCCATCGAGATGCGGGTCATTGATGTAGCCCTTCCAGCCCACGGTGGTGCGCGGCTTTTCGAAATAGACGCGCATCACAACGATGAGCTCTTGGGCGTGCTTGTCGGCCTCCACCTTCAAGCGACGCGCGTAGTCCATGGCTTGGTCATGGTCGTGGATAGAGCATGGCCCCACCACCACCACCAAACGATCGTCCTTGCCCTGCAACACATCCGAGATGGCCTGACGCGAAGCCTCCACCAGCGCGAGGTGTGCGGGCGTTGCAGGCAGCAACTCCTCCAGCAAGGCTGGGGTCATGAGGGGGCGCACCAACGCAATGCGGGTGTCATCAATGCGGGTTTTGTCTTGGGTTGAAAGCATGGTGAATCTTTGGCTCATTCGCTCAAGTGTAAAGAACAGCGGGGTCTACTTCTCGCGCACGGCTTGCGCCAACGCCCACTGCACGCACTCCCGCACCACCTCACTCGGGTGCGCAAGGTGTGTCTCAAGAGCGGCACGCAACGCCACATCATCGGCTTGGCGCAGTGCATTGCCAGCCGCCACGGCCAAGTTGCGCAGCCAACGCACATGGCCAATGCGACGAATGGGGCTGCCTTCGGTGTAGCGCAGAAATTCGTCTTCGGTCCATGCCAGCAAACGCGTCATGCTTTGCCCGACCAAACCGGCACGCACATCGAAGTCTGGCAAGGTCGAGGTTTGCGCAAACTTGTTCCACGGGCAAATCAACTGGCAATCGTCACAGCCGTAAATGTGATTGCCCATCAGCGGACGCAGCGCCTCGTCAATGGGGCCGTCGTGCTCAATCGTCAAATACGAAATGCAGCGACGCGCATCCACTAAGCCTTCGGCCACGATGGCCTGCGTGGGACACACGTCCATGCATGCGGTGCATTGGCCACAGTGCGCAGCGGTGGGCTCGGAAGCGGGCAAGGCCACATTGAGAAAAATCTCACCCAAGAAAAACATCGAGCCCGCTTCGCGGTTGAGCACCAGCGTGTGCTTGCCACGCCAGCCTTGGCCGCTGCGTGTGGCCAACTCGGCCTCTAGCACGGGGGCTGAATCGGTGAAGGC
>JBEEJP010000211.1:0-3635 GCA_041169125.1 Pseudomonadota bacterium | reverse complement strand
AAGCTCATCGAAGCAGGCCATGTGTTTGTGGCACGCCCCCCGCTGTTTCGCGTGGACGCGCCAGCGCGGGGCAAAAAACCCGCCACCAAGGTGTACGCCTTGGACGAGGGCGAACTCACAGCTATCCTCGACAAGCTGCGCAAAGATGGCGTGGCTGAGGGTAAGTGGAGCATCAGCCGCTTCAAAGGTTTGGGCGAAATGAGCGCTGAACAACTGTGGGACACCACTTTGAACCCCGACACACGTCGCCTCATGCCCGTACAACTGGGTTTGTTGGACTTTGCTGCCACGGAAGGTTTGATTACCCAACTGATGGGCAAAGGCGAAGCCGCTGCTCGCCGTGAGCTGATGGAACTGCATGGCGATTCGATTGAGATTGACGTATGACCGACTTGTTTACCCCCGACTTGCCCACTTCCGACAACGAAGGCGATATTGCGCTGGGGCACTACGCCCAACGCGCTTACCTTGAATACGCCCTCAGTGTCGTCAAAGGTCGCGCCTTGCCCGATGTGTGCGACGGGCAAAAACCCGTGCAGCGCCGCATTCTGTATTCGATGTCGCGCATGGGCTTGGGTTTCAGTGGTCCGAACAACAACACGGGGGCAAAACCCGTTAAGTGTGCGCGCGTGGTCGGCGATGTACTGGGCCGCTACCACCCGCACGGCGACAGCGCCGCCTACGAAGCGCTGGTGCGCATGGCGCAAGACTTTGCACAACGCTACCCACTGATTGACGGCCAAGGCAACTTCGGCTCGCGCGACGGCGATGGTGCTGCCGCCATGCGATACACCGAAGCCCGCTTGGCCAAAATCACAAGCCTCTTGCTGGATGAGATTGACGAAGGCACGGTCGACTTCCAACCCAACTACGACGGCTCCACCGAAGAGCCCAAGCAGTTGCCGGCACGTTTGCCTTTTGCGCTGCTCAATGGTGCCAGCGGTATTGCGGTGGGTATGGCCACTGAAATTCCGAGCCACAACTTGCGCGAAGTGGCCGATGCGTGTGTGGCGCTCATCAAATCGCCCAAGATGAGTGATGAGGAGCTGCTGCACGTGTTGCCTGGCCCTGATTACCCAGGTGGCGGCCAAATCATCAGCAGTGCCTCTGACATCGCCGATGCGTATCGCACAGGCCGTGGCTCGCTCAAGGTGCGTGCACGTTGGGTGATTGAAGATTTGGCCCGTGGCCAGTGGCAGCTGGTGGTCAACGAGTTGCCCCCGGGTGTGAGCAGCCAACGCGTGTTGGAAGAAATTGAAGAACTCACCAACCCCAAAGTCAAAACGGGCAAGAAGGCGCTGAGCGCCGAGCAAACCCAACTCAAGGCCACCGTGCTGGCCGTGCTGGATGTGGTGCGCGATGAATCGAGCAAAGACGCGCCGGTGCGCTTGGTGTTCGAGCCCAAAACCAGTCGGATTGAGCAACAAGAACTCATCACCACATTGCTGGCGCACACCAGCTTAGAAACCTCGTCGTCCATCAACCTCACCATGGTGGGCATTGATGGTCGCCCTGTGCCCAAGTCCTTGCGTGAGATGTTGACCGAATGGATCGAGTTCCGCTCGGCCACCATCCTGCGTCGCTCGCAGCATCGCTTGAACAAGGTGCTGGACCGCATCCATATCTTGGAAGGCCGTCAATTGGTGTTGCTCAACATCGACGAGGTGATTGCCATCATCCGTCAGAGTGACGAGCCCAAGCTGGCGCTGATCGAGCGTTTTCGGTTGAGTGAACGCCAAGCCGAAGACATCCTAGAAATTCGCTTGCGTCAGCTGGCGCGTTTGGAAGCCATCAAGATCGAGCAAGAGTTGAAAGACTTGCGTGACGAACAAGCGAAGCTCGAAGACATCGTGGGCAACCCATCGGCGTTGCGCCGCTTGATGGTCAAGGAAATTGAAGCCGACGCGAAAACCTTTGCCGACCCACGTCGCACGCTCATTCAAGAAGAGAAAAAAGCCGTGGCTGAAGTCAAGGTCATTGACGAACCTGTGACCGTGGTGGTGTCTGAAAAAGGCTGGGTACGCGCGCGCACAGGTCATGGCCACGAAGCCAGTGCCTTTGCCTTCAAGTCGGGTGATGGTTTGTATGGCACGTTCGAGTGCCGCACGGTGGATACCTTCATCGCGTTTGGCTCGAACGGTCGCATCTACTCGGTGCCCGTGTCGGCCTTGCCCGGTGCGCGGGGTGATGGTCAACCGGTGACCACCTTGATCGATTTGGAATCAGGCACCCAACTGTTGCACTACGTGGCGGGGCCTGCTGCCGCGACGTACTTGCTCAGCAGCTCGGGAGGCTATGGCTTCATGGCCAACATCGAGCACATGATTTCGCGTAACAAAGGTGGCAAAGCCTTCATCAGTGTGGGCGAGGGCGAAACGGTGGGCCGCCCATCGCCCGTGAGTGGTGGCTCTGGTGCCACACCGTTTGTGCCAGCCACGCATGTGGCGTGCGCCTCCACAGGCGGTCGCTTCTTGACTTTTGAGTTGTCAGAGCTCAAAGCGATGGAGAAGGGCGGTCGCGGCTTGATGCTGATCGACTTGGACGCCAAAGATGCCTTGGCCGGTGCAGCGGCCTACACCCGCAGTGTGCGCATCGAAGGCATTGGTCGCGGCGGCAAAGTGCGCGAAGAAACACTGGAAATTCGCAGCTTGAACAACGCCAAGGCTGCACGTGCCAAAAAAGGCAAAGTGGCTGACTTGGGCTTCAAGCCCAATGCGGTGGTGCGGGTGGAATAACCCCACGTGGCCCAACAAAAAAGCGGCTCAATGAGCCGCTTTTTTTATGGGTGCCAAGATTTAAGCTTTGGCTTTTTCTTTGGCAGCCGCTGGCGCTGCAGCGTCAGCCTCTTTCTTGGGGGGGCTGCAGTCAAAGCACACAAACATGGATGAGCCCAAGATGCGCTTGAACGAGCCGTTGTTGCGTGGTTTGTGGATGCCGCATTTGATGCAGCTCATGGTGTCGCCAGTGCGGCCAAGGCCTTCGAAGGGGGAACCGCCTTTTTTCGACTTGTAGCGCAAACCATCGTTGGAGATTTCTGTTTTTTCTGGGCGTGACATTCGTTGTAGTTCTCGAGGCAAAGACGGTATTTTCGCAAATTTATCAGCCGTTCTAACAAGCCGCCCTTAAAAACCTCATAAATCAGCGTAAAAAATGCTTGGAAAAGCGTAAAACACCCGCCCCGATACGTTTGGAAATCGCTTGCCGGTGCTTGGCAAACAGCACGTAGGAGGGCTGCAACACGGGCATCAGCCAGCTGCGCGACAGCAACCACGCCAGCACGGGCAGTTTGGCCAGTTTGTACGCGGCCGCAAAAACGGGCACGCCCACCAGCACTTGGCCATCGGCGGTGCGGCCATGAATTTGCGCCATGGCGGCTTCGCATGAAATGTGGTGCTCTGCTTGGGCAAAGTCCGCTTGTGTGATGTCGACAAAAGCCAGCTGGCCTGTTGCATTGCGGCTTTGCAAAAACGTCACTTCAGCCACACACAGCGGACATTGACCGTCGTAGTAAAGCGTGAGTTCGGGTGCGATGGGGGCAGCTGTGTCAGACATGTGCGTAGGCTAGCACGCATCAGCCATGGCGTGCAGCCAAGTAGGGCTTGAGCAGATGCACATCAGGCAGAATCCAGCGCATG
>JBEEJP010000210.1:0-3689 GCA_041169125.1 Pseudomonadota bacterium | reverse complement strand
CCCATGCCTTGCTTGCCGGTGATGCGCTCAAACACAGACGCAACAGACCATAAAGACAAGTACCCCAGCGCGGCCCCCCAGACGGCTTGCGTGAGTGGCAAGGCCGCCCAACCCAACGATGAAGCGATGAGCCCACCCCACACCAGTGTTTGCGTGAGGGCATCGGGGAGCAGCGTGGTTTGCCAGTCAATCACCGACAAAGCCAACAGCACGGTGCCAACAGCTGCCCAACAAAAACCAACAGAATCAAAGCCCCACAACCCAACGCTGCTCAACCAAATGACGGCTGTGCTGATTTCGATCAGTGGATATTGCCAGCTGATCGGATGCTGGCAAAAATCGCAACGCCCCCTGAGCCAACAGTAGCTCAACACGGGGATGTTGTGACGCGCTTTGAGTGGCGTTTGGCAATGTGGGCAGTGTGATGCAGGCCAACACAAGTCGTAACGCTGCGAGGTCATTTCAGTGGTGCTGGTGGCCATGATCATGCGTGGCAAACGGTGAATGAGCACATTCACAAAGCTGCCAAGCAACAGGCCAAAACCAAAGGTGAGCGCCATACAGTCCCAAGTCATACCACTTGTCCCAGTTGAAAAATTGGCAGGTACAAAGCCATCACCAAACCCCCGATCAATAAACCCAACACCACCATGATGAAAGGTTCTAGAAGTGTAGACAGTCGGGCCACCGTGTGGTCGACTTCACGTTCATAGTGTTCGGCGGTTTTTTGCAACATGTGATCGAGCGCACCCGACTCTTCGCCGATGGCGCACATTTGCACCACCATGCTTGGGAATAGGCCGTGTGTGTTTTCTAAGGCTTGAGACAGGGCGCGACCTTGGATGAGTTCGCTTTGAATGGCCCGCGTGGCGCTTTGAAACAGCAGGTGACCTGTGACGCCCTCTACCGCCGCGAGCGCTTCGGTGAGTGGCACACCCGCAGCAAACAACGTGGCCAAGGTGCGCGTCCAACGCGCGGTGCAGGCGTGGCGTGTGAGCGTGCCCGCGATGGGGACGCGCAATAGCATGCCGTGCAAATAGTGCTGCCAATGCATGCGTTGGGCGACTTGCTTTTTCAGCCACCAACTGCCGCTGACAAGCCCCAGCAGCAACCACCCACCATATTGTTGAAGGCCCTCACTGAGGGCAATCACGCTGCGTGTCAGCCACGGCAACTCGGCTCCAAATGAGGCGAAGATGTTTTGAAATGCGGGCACGACAAATACCAAAATCAAAATCAGCGCTGACATGGCGATGCCGACGACCGCACTTGGATAAATCAATGCAGAACGAACCGTGGCACGCAAGGCTTCGGTTTTTTCTAAATGGGTTGCCAAGCGCTCAAGCATCGAATCCAACAGACCTGCCAACTCACCGACGGCCACGAGGTTGCAATACAAGGCATCAAATTGCGGGTGTTCGCGCAATGCTTGGTGGAGTGCCATGCCACTTTCGATGCGTTGGTGCAGTGTTTGAATGAGAGTTTTCAAGGCAGTGTTGTTTGGGCCGCGTTCCAAAATTTGAATGGCTTGCAACAGGGGAACGCCGGCATGCAGCAGCGTGGCCAGTTGGCGGGTGAGTTGGGTGATATCTCGCGCAGAGATGCGGGTTCTTGTACGGAGGTGTAACCATGCAGGAAGCTGGTAGTGACGTTGAACATGGGTTGCCCGTATGCGTTGTTCGCGCAGGCGTTGCTTCACGGTGTGAGGTGTGTCTGCCTGCATGTCTCCATCCACCGCATGGCCTTGGCGATTGATGCCTCGCCATGTGTAACGCCGCTCACTCATGGGTCAGTGCCATCACTTCTTCAATGGACGTGATGCCTTGCAAAACTTTCAGCCACCCTGCTTGACGCAAAGTGCGTACGCCTTCTTGTGCAGCTTGTGCTGCCAATGCTTGGGTCTGGCTGTCGTGCATGATGAGGCGTTGCATGGCGTCACTGATGGGCATCACTTGGTAAAGCCCCGTACGGCCTTTGTAGCCTTGATCACAAACAGAGCAACCCATGGCTTTGTAGATGACTGCGTGGGCACGTAGATGCTCAGGAATGACCCGTTGGTCTGCGTCGTTCAGGGCTTGGAGAAACCCCTGAATTTGCTCGGCGTTCAAAGGCTGCTTGCAGTGTTCGCATAAGCGGCGAACCAAACGTTGTGCGGTGATGAGGCTGACGCTGGCTGCAATATTGAAAGCAGCGATGCCCATGTGCCGCAAGCGCGCCAAAGTACCGGGTGCATCGTTGGTGTGCAAGGTGGATAAAACCAAATGCCCTGTTTGTGCGGCTTGGATGGCGATTTCGGCCGTTTCCAAGTCGCGAATCTCCCCCACCATGATCACATCGGGGTCTTGCCTGAGCAGGGCGCGTAAGGTGTTGGCAAATGTCAGGCCCGCCCGTTCATGGATGTTGACTTGGTTGGCGCCTGGCAGGTGAATCTCCGACGGGTCTTCCACGGTGGAGACGTTGATTTCGGTGCGATTGAGTAACTCAAGGCAGCTGTACAGCGACAAAGTTTTGCCTGAGCCAGTGGGGCCTGTCATCAAAATCAGCCCGTGTGGTTGGCCAAGGGCCTGTATCAATTTGGCTCGGTCGTCGGGTTCGTAACCCAAGGCGGCTAAACCCGGTCTTTCGCGGCTGAAGTTCAAAATTCGCACCACGATTTTTTCGCCGTGCAGTGTGGGTAAGGAGCTCACGCGTAAATCAATGATTTGATCAAGGTGGGGGTATTGAATACGCCCATCTTGTGGCAGGCGTTTTTCTGCAATATCCATGCGTGCCAACACTTTGATACGCGACACGATGGCGCTTCTCAATGAAAGCGCTGGCATGGCCGCCACACGAAGCAAACCATCGATGCGAAAGCGCACGCGAAAAGAATCCTCACCGCTTTCGAAGTGGAGATCCGATGCGCCTTGCGTCAAAGCTTGATGCAGCAACTCGTCCAATGTGTTGATAGCGGTGTCGGCTCCGAGAGTCATCCCATGTCCTGTTGTGAAGGACTGCGAATTTTTCGCTGAGTCGCAGGTGTGAAGCGTAGGTCACTATTAAAAAGAATGGTGGCGTATTTATTTTTCAAATAAATTAAGTAAACTGATCAAATCAGTATTGCTGATAACTAATCAACCCTAGGAACAACTACATGAACAAGACTGAACTGATTGAACACATCGCCAGTAAATCCGACATCTCTAAAGCCGCGGCCTCACGCGCACTTGGTTCCATCATTGAGGCGGTCAAGAAGACCCTCAAAAAAGGTGACACCGTCACTTTGGTGGGCTTTGGCACATTCAGCGTGAGTAAGCGTGCTGCACGCACTGGTCGCAACCCACGCACAGGCGCCGCTTTGAAAATCAAAGCCGCAAAAGTGCCGCGTTTCAAGCCGGGTAAAGGTTTGAAAGATGCTTTGAATTAATATTAAATTCAAATCATATTAATAAAAGCTCGCATATGCGGGCTTTTATATTTTTTGAAGTGTGTTTAAAATTAACCCGTCTTTAAAACATATTGAATAGGAATATTTCATGGCACGTACCACTGTTGCAAATCAACTCGCAGCGATTCGTAAACAGCGCGAACTGTTGGATAAAAAAGAACAAGCTTTGAAATCCAAATCAAATGACAAAGTGTTGTCGAAAATTGTGGCTTTGGCCAAAGACGCAGGATTGACGGCTGCAGATATCACCAAAGCCTTGAGC
>JBEEJP010000209.1:0-3692 GCA_041169125.1 Pseudomonadota bacterium | reverse complement strand
GCACGCAGGCGCTCTTCAATTTCGATGTTGCCGGGGCAATGTGCTTCTTGGTCAGGCTCAATCGTGTTGACGTAACCCGTGGTGGCCGAAAACGGCATGTCAATGCTGCTCTCACGTGCGTGCTCGAGCAGTTGCTCTAACAAGAAGTGTGCGCGCTCTGGTCCCTCGGCATTGATGACGGCGGACAAAGCGTCCATCCACTCGCGCGTTTCTTGGCTGTCCACGTCGGTGCGCAGATCGTTCGGTTGTGCTGACATGCTTGTCTCCTCTTGTTGCACGGTTATGACTCGAATGTACGAAGTTTCGCACAAAATTTATAAATTTCAAATAGCGGACATGATTTTCTTATTATGAAATTCAATAATTACTAAACTCTCCTCTCATGCTCAAAACTTCGCCCACCTCACCGCTCAAATCCTTGCTCGCCCATTGGCGCACTTGGTGGCGTCAACAAACCCCCAATCGTCAAGACCGCTTTGCTTTCATGGCGCCATTGGCCGCCGTGGTGCTGTTCATGGCTGCCATTACCACCGCGTTTTGGTACTTGCGATACGAAGAAATCATGCGCGAGCAAGAGGTGGTTCGCCGTGACGTGGAGTACGCACAACAACGCCTGCGCTTGCGTTTGCTTGATAAACAAGAACAAATCATGCGCATGGCGCGTGAGATTGCCAACAGGGAAACCGATAGCAAGGGGTTTTCCAATGACGCGCAAAGTCTGCTCAACCAAAGCCCCGAACTGGCGAGCTTGACCTGGCTCGATGACCGTCAACGCGTGCACACCAGTTATGCCAGCGCGAGCAACAACTCAACCATGAGTTTTGTGACAAACAGCCAAGTCACTCATGCAGAAACGCTCGCCACATTTCAGCTCACGCGCGATTTACAACAGCCTGTTTACTCTCAACCGATCATCGAAACACGCCACAACACGGCACCGTACACACACCTGCAGTTGCATGTCCCAATCATCAACCACGGTAAATTTGAAGGCGTCTTACTGGCCGAGTACACCTTGGATGGCATGTTGCGATTTGCGGTACCCAACGAAATCGCCAGCCGCTACGCTGTGTCGCTGCGCGATGTGAACAACACCGTGTTGGCGGGACAAGCCAACAAAGCTCGCCCCAAAGTGACCGAAGTGTTGCCTTGGTTGTTCCAGACCAACGATTACGACGTGCCCATCACCCCCGTGGGCTACGCCCTCTCACTGCATGCGCAGGCCTATCGCACCTCGCAGGGCTTGATTGGCAATGGCGTGTTCTGGCTGGTGGCCGTACTCAGCGCCATGACCGCTTGGATGTTGATTGGCACTTGGCGGCACACGCGCCGCCGTGTGCAGGCGCAACAGGCCCTGGTGGCCGAAACCAACTTCCGCCGAGCGATGGAAAACTCCATCCTCACCGGCATGCGAGCCATGGATCTGAAGGGGCGCATCACCTATGTGAATGCAGCGTTTTGCCAAATGACAGGCTGGACCGAGGACGAATTGGTAGGCCGTGTGCCGCCCTTCCCTTATTGGCCCGATGAAGACCGTGAAAGTCTGGAGCAAAAACTAGCGCTTGAGTTGCAAGGCGAAACCACCAGCAGCGGCTTTCAAGTGCGCGTCAAGCGCAAGAGTGGCGAAGTGTTTGATGCGCGTTTGTATGTGTCGCCACTTGTGGATGCCCGCGGCCAACAAACCGGCTGGATGACATCGATGACCGACATCACCGAACCCAACCGCGTGCGTGAACAACTCTCTGCAGCGCACGACCGATTCACCACGGTCTTGGAAGGTTTGGACGCCTCGGTGTCGGTAGCCCCGCTGGGCAGCAAAGAGCTGTTGTTTGCCAACAAACTCTACCGCCAATGGTTTGCCAGCACCACACAAGGTCATTTGAGCTTGGTCTCACAAGCCGGGCAACTTCGCTCACTCAGCGCATCTGAAGCGTCACAAGATGATGGTCAAGACCAAAGCGATGGTTTGATGGGACTGCCCACCGAAAGCATCACCGAATCCCGCGCTGAGAACGCAGAAATTTTCATTCCAGAACTCGGCAAGTGGCTGGAGGTGCGTTCGCGTTACCTCAACTGGGTGGACGGCCGCTTGGCCCAAATGGTGATTGCCTCTGACATCACCCCCAGACGCAACGCCGAAGAGCAAGCACAGATGCAAGCCGAGCGTGCACAATCGGCCAGCCGCCTCATCACCATGGGTGAAATGGCATCGAGCGTGGCGCATGAGTTGAACCAACCACTCACCGCCATCAACAACTATTGCAGCGGCATGATGTCGCGCATCAAAGCCAACAACTTGAACGAAGAAGATTTGCTCAAGGCCTTGGAAAAAACCGCACACCAAGCCCAACGCGCAGGGCAAATCATTCACCGCATTCGCAGCTTTGTGAAACGCAGCGAGCCCAACCGCAGCTCTTCCGACGTCGCCCACATGGTGGCCGAAGCGGTGGAATTGGCCGGCATTGAAATGCGCCGACGACAGGTTCGACTCACCCAAGTGGTGGCGGCACGCTTGCCCCCTCTCAATGTCGACCCCATCTTGATTGAACAAGTGTTGGTGAATTTGATGCGCAATGCGGCCGAATCGATTGACCTCGCGCAGCGCCCGCTGACACGCCGAGATGTGGAGCTAAAGGTATTACCGCGCAGCGAAGAAGGCCAACCTGTGATTGAGTTTTCCGTCACCGACACGGGACGGGGCTTACCCCCCGAGGTGATGGAACATTTGTTTGAAGCCTTCTTCTCCACCAAGTCAGAAGGCATGGGGATTGGCCTGAATTTGTGTCGCTCCATCGTCGAGTCGCACCAAGGCAGGATGCAGGCTGAGAACATCTACAATGCTGAAGAAATAACGGGTTGCCGGTTCTCCTTTTGGTTACCCGTCCGATAGGTTGGAGTGTTTTGATGAGTTTGATTCCGAAAAAAGGTACGGTCTACGTGGTAGACGACGATGAGGCTGTACGCGATTCATTGCAATGGTTGCTCGAAGGCAAGGACTACCGCGTTCGCTGCTTCGACTCTGCAGAAACCTTCCTGAGCCGCTACGACCCACGTGAAGTGGCATGCTTGATTGTGGACATTCGCATGGGCGGCATGACCGGTCTCGAATTGCAAGACCGCTTGGTCGAACGCAAATCGCCTCTGCCTATCGTGTTCATCACCGGTCACGGCGATGTCCCCATGGCCGTCGACACCATGAAAAAAGGCGCCATGGATTTCATCCAAAAGCCTTTTGATGAAACCGCGTTGGTCACCTTGGTCGAGCGCATGCTGGCCCAAGCCACCACCTCGTTTGCAGAATCACAACAAGCCGCCAGCCGAGATGCGTTGATGGCCAAGCTCACCACCCGCGAAGCCCAAGTGTTGGAGCGCATTGTGGCTGGACGCTTGAACAAACAAATTGCCGACGACCTTGGCATCAGCATCAAAACGGTTGAAGCGCATCGCGCCAACATCATGGAAAAGCTCAATGCCAACACCGTGGCCGATTTGCTAAAAACCGCACTCGGACAAACCACTGCCAAGGCTTAACCGCTTTTTACCCCTTCAAAAAAACGCCCGTACATCACGGGCGTTTTCAATTCAACTTTTGAAAATTGCATACAAACATGACTGCACAACTCATCGACGGCAACGCCCTCTCCAAACAACTGCGCGCCCAAGTCGCTGCTGACACGACGGCACTCAAAGCC
>JBEEJP010000208.1:0-3693 GCA_041169125.1 Pseudomonadota bacterium | reverse complement strand
TTTGATCATGTTTTTGTTGTTGCCTTTGCTCGTTTGGATGTTTGACACCTCTGTGTCGTCCGAAATTTCTTTCGCCAAATTCAGCGCCGCGTTCAACGTCGGTTTGGGCTTTGTGCCTGCTGTGTTGGTCAAAGTCGTGGTGTTGGGCCTGATCTGGGCTTACTTGCACCACTTGATCGCTGGTGTGCGCCACGTCTACATGGACGTTTGCCACGCAGTGACCAAAGAGTTCGGCAAGTCGTCCGCTGTGTTCACCTTGGTGGTGAGCCTCGGCCTGACCGCCGCTTTGGGTGCCAAGCTGTTTGGCCTTTACTAATTCTCGAGGAGCTACAACATGTCCGTGAATTACGGTTCCAAGCGCGTCGTCGTCGGCGCTCACTACGGTCTGCGCGACTGGCTCGCCCAGCGCGTCACCGGTGTTTTGATGGTTTTATTCACCTTGGCCGTGTTGGGCCAAGTGCTGTTGACCAGCGGCGACATCAGCTATGACAAATGGGCTGGCATTTTCAGCACCCAATTCATGAAGGCTTTGACCTTCTCAGTCTTTATCGCTTTGGCCATCCACGTGTGGGTGGGCGTTCGCGACATTTGGATGGACTACGTCAAGGCCGTTGGCCTGCGTTTGGTTCTGCAAGTATTCACTTTGGTCTGGCTGGTGTCTTGTCTCGGCTGGGCCATTCAGGTTCTCTGGAGGCTCTAAGTCATGACCGTTAAAAGCTCTATCCCACGTCGCAAATTTGATGTGGTCATCGTCGGTGCCGGTGGCTCTGGCATGCGCGCATCGTTGCAACTCGCTCGCGCTGGTTTGAACGTGGCTGTTTTGTCTAAAGTGTTCCCCACCCGTTCACACACCGTGGCGGCGCAAGGCGGCGTGTCTGCCTCTTTGGGCAATATGTCGGAAGACAACTGGGAATACCACTTCTACGACACCGTCAAAGGCTCCGACTGGCTCGGCGACCAAGACGCGATTGAATACATGTGCCGTGAAGCACCTAAAGTGGTGTACGAACTCGAACACATGGGCATGCCCTTCGACCGCAACGCCGACGGCACCATTTACCAACGCCCCTTCGGTGGCCACACCGCCAACTTTGGCGAGAAGCCTGTGCAACGCGCTTGCGCGGCGGCTGACCGTACCGGTCACGCCATGTTGCACACCTTGTACCAAGCCAACGTGGCAGCCCGCACCACCTTCTTCGTGGAGTGGATGGCCCTCGACTTGATCCGCAACGCCGACGGCGATGTGGTGGGCGTCACAGCCCTCGAAATGGAAACGGGCGACGTGTACGAGTTGCAAGCTCAGACCGTGTTGTTCGCCACAGGCGGCGCGGGTCGCATCTTCCAATCGTCGACCAACGCGTTCATCAACACCGGTGACGGTTTGGGCATGGCTGCTCGCGCGGGCATCGCTTTGCAAGACATGGAATTCTGGCAATTCCACCCCACGGGCGTGGCCGGTGCTGGCGTGTTGTTGACCGAAGGCTGCCGCGGCGAAGGCGCGATTTTGCTCAACAGCGAAGGCGAGCGCTTCATGGAGCGTTATGCCCCCACACTGAAAGACTTGGCACCGCGTGACTTCGTGTCTCGCTGCATGGGCCAAGAAATCTTGGAAGGTCGCGGCTGCGGTCCTAACAAAGACTACATCCACATGAAGTTGGACCACTTGGGTGCCGACACCATCCGCAAGCGTTTGCCTTCGGTGGAAGAAATTGGCCACAACTTTGCCAACGTCGACATCACCAAAGAACCCATCCCCGTGGTGCCAACCATCCACTACCAAATGGGCGGTATTCCCACCAACATCCACGGCCAAGTGGTGGAACAAGTCAACGGCGAAGACAAACCCGTCAAGGGCCTCTACGCTGTGGGCGAGTGCTCATGCGTGTCGGTGCACGGCGCCAACCGTTTGGGCACCAACTCCTTGCTCGACTTGCTGGTCTTCGGTAAAGCGGCAGGTGACCACATCATCGCCCACACCGTGGCAGGCGCTGCGCAAGCCGACTTGCCAGCCAACGCCTCTGACTTCACACTGGCCCGCTTGGCACGTTTGGAAAACAACAAGAACGGCGAATACGCCCAAGACATCGCCAACGACATGCGCGCCATCATGCAAGCGCACGCCGGCGTGTTCCGTAGCCAAGAGACGATGGACGAAGGCGTTCGCAAGATCGCTGAGTTGCGCGCACGTGTGGCCAACATCGGTCTCAAGGACAACTCCAAAGTGTTCAACACCGCACGTATTGAAGCCCTCGAGGTGGACAACCTCATGGAAGCCGCACAGGCCACCATGGAGTCTGCCGCAGCACGTAAAGAGTGCCGTGGCGCTCACTTGGTGCGCGACTACGAACACGATGTGACTCACCCCACTTGCCCTCTGGGCCGCAACGACGCCGAGTGGATGAAGCACACCTTGTGGCACAGCGCCGACAACAGCTTGACCTACAAGCCCGTGCGCATGAAGCCCCTGACGGCTGAGACCGTGCCACCTAAGCCCCGTACGTTCTAAGCGTCGGATCTGCACGATTAAAGGAATTTGAAAAATGACAAAACGTACTTTCAAGATCTACCGTTACGATCCTGACACGGACGCCAAGCCGTACATGCAATCCATCGAGATCGCACTCGATGGCTCTGAGCGCATGTTGCTCGACGCCTTGATCAAACTCAAAGCGGTTGACCCCACGTTGTCTTTCCGTCGCTCTTGCCGCGAAGGTGTGTGTGGCTCTGACGCCATGAACATCAACGGCAAAAACGGTTTGGCTTGCTTGACCAACTTGAAGTCTTTGAGCGGCGACATCGTCTTGAAGCCTCTGCCAGGCCTGCCCGTCATCCGTGACTTGATCGTGGACATGACTCAGTTCTTCAAGCAATACCACTCCATCAAGCCCTACCTCATCAACAACACGCCTGCACCTGAGCGCGAGCGTTTGCAGTCGCCCGAAGAGCGCGAAGAGTTGAACGGCTTGTACGAATGTATTTTGTGCGCCAGCTGCTCCACCAGCTGCCCATCGTTCTGGTGGAACCCCGACAAGTTCGTGGGCCCCGCTGGTTTGTTGCAAGCCTACCGCTTCATTGCCGATAGCCGCGACCAAGCCACAGGCGAGCGTTTGGACAACTTGGAAGACCCTTACCGCCTCTTCCGTTGCCACACCATCATGAACTGCGTTGACGTGTGCCCCAAGGGTTTGAACCCCACCAAGGCCATCGGCAAGATCAAAGAATTGATGGTGCGTCGCGCCATTTAAGGCACGACCCACCTCACACAGAGCACCAACATGGACGTGGCCGCACCATTTCGCGACACTTCAGTCGGTGATCCGTCGCTCGACGGCTTAGACGGCAAGCTTGCGCTAGACGTTCGAGCCTTGAGCAAACTGCACTGGCGTAGCCGGCGCGGTCTGCTCGAAAATGATTTGTTCATTCAAAAATTTTTCGAGCGGCATGAATCTCGCTTGACCGTGGGACATGCCAGAGGAATGTATGAATTGATGGATCTGTCTGACAACGATTTGCTCGACATTTTGTTGGAGCGCAAAGCTTTGCCAGACAAGCCTTTATCAGAAGAAGCACTTGAAGTGCTGCGCATGTTGAGACACTGAACCGAGTACCGCTTTTAAAAAGACATTTAGGAAAAACCATGAAACTTGCAGACAACAAAGCCACCCTGTCGTTCAGCAACGGCAGCCCCAGCAT
>JBEEJP010000207.1:0-3721 GCA_041169125.1 Pseudomonadota bacterium | reverse complement strand
GGCATTTCAGCCACCGTGACCATCATCAGCCCGAACACGGCGCTGGCCAAATTGACCACAGACTCCATCGCATCAGACAGCAAGCCCACCGAGTCTGTGAGGTACCAAGCCAAGGTTTTAAGTGCGATCGTGATGATGGCGACCACCACAGAAGCCCACAACAGGCCTTTAGGTGAGAACCATTTAGACAAGGTATTCATCGGTGCAGTATGGCGTGGAAGGGTTAGGCCAATGTGACACGGGCAAATTTGCGCTTGCCCACTTGCACCACAAACGTCCCCGCATCGAGCTTCAAGCCTTTGTCGCTCACTACGCCAGAGTCCACGCGCACGCCACCCCCGTCAATCAAACGGTTGGCTTCGCTGGTCGAAGGGGCCAAGCCTGCGGCTTTGAGCAACGCACCAATGCCCATGGGTGCGCCACTGAGCGACACGTCTGGAATTTCATCGGGCACGCCGCCTTTGCTGCGGTTGATGAAGTCTTGCTCCGCCGCCTCAGCTGCCGCCGCACCGTGAAAGCGCGCCGTGATTTCTTTGGCCAAGGCCACCTTGGCGTCTTTGGGGTTGCGCCCGCCTTCGACTTCTTTTTTCAATGCCTCAATCTCGACCATCGACTTGAACGAGAGCAAGGTGTACCAACGCCACATGAGCACATCAGAGATCGACAACACCTTGGCAAACATGGTGTTGGGCGCTTCGCTGATGCCGATGTAGTTGTTTTTGGATTTGGACATTTTTTCAACGCCATCCAAACCTTCGAGCAGCGGCATGGTCAAAATGCACTGCGCCTCTTGGCCGTATTCGGCTTGCAAATGGCGCCCCATGAGCAAGTTGAACTTTTGGTCGGTGCCACCCAACTCCAAATCAGATTTCAGCGCCACCGAGTCGTACCCCTGCATGAGCGGGTACAAAAACTCATGCACGCTGATGGGCGTGTTGGCATGAAAGCGATCATGGAAATCGTTGCGCTCCATCATGCGCGCTACGGTGTACTTGGAGGCCAACTGAATCATGCCCATCGACCCCAACGGAATCGACCACTCACTGTTGTAGCGAATTTCGGTTTTGGCAGGGTCGAGCACCAGCGACGCTTGTTTGTAATAGGTCTCCGCGTTCACCTTGATTTGCTCGGGCGTGAGGGGTGGGCGTGTGCTGTTGCGACCGGAGGGGTCACCAATCAAGCTGGTGAAGTCGCCAATCAAAAAGATGACTTGATGCCCCAAGTCTTGCAACTGGCGCATTTTGTTGAGCACCACGGTGTGGCCAATGTGGATGTCGGGCGCTGTGGGATCCAGTCCCAATTTGATGCGCAAGGGTTGGCCAGTGGCTTCTGAGCGCGCGAGCTTTTTCACCCATGCATCTTCAGGAATCAGTTCCTCGCAGCCGCGTTTGGTCACCGCCAAGGCTTCAAGGACACGATCGGTGACGGGATGCGCAACGGGTTGAGTTTGTAAAGATGCTTGATTCATAAGGATTTTTTGCCGCTCAAGGTATACTTGATGGTTTGGTGTTTGGGGCTGATTTTAGAGGCTCAAACCTTGAGGCTGCGGGCTTGGCTCCGCCTTTGACCAACTGCTGGAGACAAGCCCTTGCAGACACTCATTTCTTTGTGGGCCACGCGCCTGCAAAACAGCGTTCAACAGCACCCGCGTCGCGTTTTAGTCGGCGTGGCCGTGTCGCTGTCACTCCTCGGTGGCGGGGCCTTTGCAGTGGCCAGCTTGGATGCCAACAGCACTCAAGCCCCCTTGCAGCAAGTGCTGGAGAGCGTCAGCACCTTGTCACTGCCTAGCCTGGCCGAGGACAAAGCCTTGCAACTGTTTCGCTCGGACGTCACACGCTCCAGCGACACCGCAGACAGCTTGCTCTCACGCCTCGGTCTGAACGACGCAGAAGCTGCCGCCTACATCCGCAACACCCCCACCGCACACCAGCACATCATTGGGCGCGCAGGCCGCTTGGTCAACGCCGAAGGCGATGCGCAACACCGCCTGACGCGTCTGACCGCACGCTGGGCCCAAGACGATGGTGAGAACTTCAACCGCTGGGTGCTAGAGCGCACAGCCGATGGCTTTACGCAGCGCCTAGAAACCGCGCCCTTGCATGTCGGCACACGCATGGGCAACGGCACGATTCAAAGCTCGCTGTTTGCAGCCACCGATGACGCTGACATTCCCGACAGCGTGGCCAGCCAATTGGCCGAGATCTTTGCGGGCGACATCGACTTTCACCGCGCCCTGCGCAAAGGCGACCGCTTTGCCGTGCTCTATGAATCCCTCGAAGCCGATGGCGAAGTGCTGCGTGCAGGCCGCGTGCTGTCTGCCGAATTTGTGAACAACGGCAAAACACACCAAGCGTTCTGGTTCAAAGAAGCCAACGCCAAAAATGGCGGCTACTACAACGCGGATGGCGTGAGCCTGCGTCGCGCTTACTTGGCATCACCCCTCGCGTTTTCGCGCGTGACGAGCGGCTTCAAAATGCGCTTTCACCCCATCTTGCAAACTTGGCGCGCGCACTTGGGCGTGGATTACGCCGCCCCCACAGGCACGCCTGTGCGCAGCGTGGGCCAAGGTGTTGTAGAGGTGGCGGGCGTGCAAGGTGGTTTTGGCAATGTGGTGATGGTCAAGCACGCCAGCGGACAAACCACGGTGTATGCCCACCTGAGCCGCATCCACGTCAAACGCGGTCAGTCGGTAATGCAAGGCCAAACGTTGGGCTTGGTGGGCGCCACAGGTTGGGCCACCGGCCCACACTTGCACTTTGAATTCCGAGTCAACGGCCAACACAAAGACCCGCTCACCATGGCGCGCCAAAGTGTGGCTGTGGAAGTGTCTGCGGCAGCACGTGAAGAATTCAAACGCCACGCGGCCATTGCCAAAGTTGACCTTGCCGCGGCTGCCAGTGCTCAACTCAGCAGCGCTGAATAAATGCCCACCCCATCGCCTCAGTCGTCGCGTCCTTATTTCATCGGCCTGATGTCAGGCACCTCGCTGGATGGCGTGGATGGTGTGTTGGTCAACTTCCAGGGTGAACACCCCCAGGTGTTGGCGCATCACGCCATGCCTTTGGCACCGTCGCTCAAACAAGAGTTGCTGGCCCTGAACACCCCCTCTGACAATGAACTGCACCGCGCGGCATTGGCCGCCAACGGCCTTGTGCGCGTGTATGCCCAAGTCGTCCAATCCTTGTTGGCAAACACGCACACCCATGCCCACGACATCTGCGCCATTGGCGCACACGGACAAACCGTGCGCCATCAACCGGGTGCATTTGATGGCACGGGCTACACGCTGCAACTGAACAACCCTGCACTGCTGGCCGAACTGACAGGCATCGATGTGGTGGCCGACTTTCGCAGCCGTGATGTCGCGGCCGGTGGTCAAGGCGCCCCATTGGTGCCGGTGTTTCACCAAGGCATCTTTGGGCAAGTGGGCCAAACCATCGGCGTGTTGAATATTGGTGGCATTGCCAACCTCAGTGTGTTGCACGCCCATGGCGATGTGCTCGGATTCGATTGCGGTCCTGGCAACGCGCTGCTCGACCATTGGTGCCAAGCCCATACGGGCCACGCGTTTGACAACGATGGCGCTTGGGGCGCGAGCGGCACAGTCATGGAGCCTCTGCTGCACACCCTGCTGGCCGAACCGTTTTTGCATCAGCCGCCCCCCAAAAGCACGGGGCGTGATTTGTTCCATCCCACATGGCTCGCACACCAACTCAGCAAC
>JBEEJP010000206.1:0-3723 GCA_041169125.1 Pseudomonadota bacterium | reverse complement strand
TGAACCACCACGACCCTTACCAAGACATCCGTGATGCTGTGCGCGACTTGTGTGCACAGTTCCCCGATGAATACCACCGCAAGGTAGACGAGCAGCGCGGCTACCCCGAAGCCTTTGTGGATGCACTCACCAAAGCCGGTTGGATGGCAGCGCTCATCCCACAAGAGTACGGTGGCTCTGGTTTGTCCATGGCCGAGGCGTCGGTCATCATGGAAGAGATCAACCGCTCGGGCGGTAACTCAGGCGCGTGTCACGGCCAGATGTATGTGATGAACGCCATCGTGCGCAGCGGCTCGCAAGCGCAAAAAGACAAGTTTTTGCCCAAGATTGCCACCGGCGAGTTGCGCATTCAGTCCATGGGCGTGACCGAACCCACCACAGGCAGCGACACCACGAAGTTGAAAACCTCGGCAGTCAAGAAAGATGGCCGCTGGGTTATCAACGGCCAGAAGGTGTGGATTTCACGCATCCAGCACAGCGACTTGATGATTCTCTTGGCGCGCACCACACCGGTTGATCAAGTCAAAAAACGCTCCGAGGGCTTGTCGTGCTTCTTGATTGATTTGAAGCAAGCCATTGGCCACGGCCTGACCGTGCGTCCCATTTTGAACATGGTCAACCACGAAACCAATGAGCTGTTCTTTGACAACCTCGAGATTCCCGAAGACGCCTTGTTGGGCGAAGAGGGCAAAGGGTTCAAAACCTTGCTCGACGGCCTCAACGCCGAACGCACCCTGATTGCGGCTGAATGCATTGGTGACGGCTATTGGTTCATCGACCGTGCTCGCAAATACGCGAATGAGCGCGTGGTGTTTGGACGCCCCATTGGCCAAAACCAAGGCGTGCAGTTTCCCATTGCCGATGCCTTCATCGAACTCGAAGCTGCCAACCTCATGCGCTGGAAAGCGTGCGAAAAAATTGATGCGCATCAAAACGCAGGTGCCGAGGCCAATATGGCCAAGTACCTCGCAGCCAAAGCGTCGTGGGAAGCCGCCAACGTCTGTTTGCAAACCCACGGCGGTTTTGGTTTTGCCTGCGAGTACGACATCGAGCGCAAATTCCGCGAGACACGTCTGTACCAAGTCGCCCCCATCTCCACCAACATGATTTACAGCTACGTGGCCGAGCATTTGCTGGGCTTGCCACGCTCGTACTGAGACCGACATGATGACTGATAAAAAAGTTCGTCCCCTCGACCACATCACCGTGGTCTCTTTAGAGCACGCCATTGCGGCACCGTTTTGCACACGCCAGTTGGCGGACCTAGGCGCACGCGTCATCAAAGTCGAGCGTCCAGGTGTGGGTGACTTTGCGCGAGCGTATGACCAACGCGCACGCGGTGAGTCGTCTCACTTTGTGTGGGTCAATCGCTCCAAAGAAAGTTTGGCACTTGATTTGAAAGACCCGCAAGACTTGGCCGTGCTCAAACAGCTCTTGACCAAGGCCGATGTGTTGGTGCAAAACCTCGCACCCGGTGCCACAGCACGCATGGGGCTGGATGCCGCCACCTTGCGAGCCGAGCACCCACGCCTCATCGTGTGTGACATTTCGGGCTATGGCAACGATGGCCCCTACCGCGACAAAAAAGCCTATGACTTGTTGATTCAAAGCGAGGCCGGTTTCTTAAGCATCACGGGCACGTCCGATCACCCCAGCAAGAGCGGTAACTCGATTGCCGACATTGCCGCAGGCATGTATGCCTACACCAACATCTTGTCCGCCCTCATTCAGCGTGACAAGACAGGCGAGGGCTCTCACATTGATGTGTCCATGCTCGAAGCTTTGGGCGAATGGATGGGCTTTCCCATGTACTACGCGATGGACGGTGCATCACCCCCACCACGCAATGCGGCGGCACACGCCACCATTTATCCCTATGGCCCTTTTGCCGCAGGCGATGGGGGCACGGTGATGTTGGGTCTGCAAAACGAACGCGAATGGGTGAAGTTTTGCGAAGGCGTGTTGTTCGCCCCTGCGTTGGCGCAAGACCCACGCTTTGTCAGCAATGCCAAACGCAACGAAAACCGACAAGCCTTGCAAGCACTGATTTTGCAAGCGTTTGCCAAGCTCACCACGCCTGAAGTGATTGAGCGTTTGGAAGCCGCCTCCATTGCCAACGCGCGCATGAACACGATGGCCGATGTGTGGGCGCACCCGCAGCTCAAAGCACGCCAGCGTTGGGTGACGGTGGATTCACCGGCTGGGCCATTGCCAGCGCTGTTGCCCCCCGGCCAACAAAGCGCGTTTGATTACCGCATGGATGCCATTCCTCGCGTGGGGCAACACACCGAAGCCATCTTCAAAGAATTGGGAGTCGCACGATGAGTACCGCTTTGACAGGCAGCGCCGCACTGGCTGCATTTGCCGCAAATCTGCAAGCCCATCACATTCCGGCCGAGGTGCTGCGCAAAACCGAAGACCTGTTGGTGGATTGGTTTGGCTCTGCCGTGGCAGGCAAGGGTGCACGCGCCGTCGAAACGCTGACGCAGTTTGTGATGGACATGGGGCCCTCGCACGGACCCTCTGAGATTTTGTTCAACCGTCGCAGCTCGTCGCCCTACATGGCGGCCATGGCCAATGCCGCAGCTTCGCATGTGGTGGAACAAGACGATGTGCACAACGGCTCGGTGTTTCACCCCGCGACGGTGGTGTTCTCACCCGCGTTGGCGGTGGCACAAGCCATCGGCGCAAGTGGCGAAGAGTTTTTGGTGGCTTGCGTGGCAGGCTACGAAGTCGGCATTCGCGTGGGTGAATTTTTGGGTCGTTCGCACTACCGAATTTTTCACACCACCGGCACAGCTGGCAGCGTGGCTGCCGCGGCCACGGTGGGGCGTTTGCTCAAACTCACGCCTGAACAAATGAACCACGCGTTTGGTTCTGCGGGTACACAAGCTGCAGGCTTGTGGGAATTTTTGCGTGATGCTGCAGACTCCAAACAACTGCACACCGCACACGCCGCTGGCACTGGTTTGATGTCGGCTTACTTGGCTCGCCAAGGCTTCACAGGGGCTAAGTGCATTTTGGAAGGCGCACAAGGCATGGCGGCGGGCATGTCTAGCGATGCGGATGTGCGCAAGCTCACCGAGGGGCTGGGACAGCGTTGGGCCACGGTGGAAACTTCGTTCAAGTACCACGCGTCGTGCCGCCACACCCACCCCGCGGCAGATGCCTTGCTGCAAGTGGTCAAAGCACACCAACTCAAGCTCAGCGACATCGCCAAGGTCGTCACCCATGTGCACCAAGGCGCGATTGATGTGTTGGGCCCCGTGGTGGACCCACGTACCGTGCACCAAAGCAAGTTCAGCATGGGCACCGTGTTGGCCTTGGTCGCGCAATACGAACATGCGGGCTTGGCCGAGTTTGATGCCCACTTCAGAGATGCCGCCATCATGGCCCTGCGCGACAAAGTGGAGATGGTGCTCGACCAAGAGGTCGACACCGCTTACCCCCAACGCTGGATTGGCAAAGTCACCGTCACCACCACCGACGGGCGTGTGTTGCATGGCCGAGTGGATGAGCCCAAGGGCGACCCCGGCAACACCTTGTCGCGCGAAGAGATTGAAAGCAAAGCGATTCGCTTGGCCACCTACAGCCAATCGGCGACCGAGGCCGAAATGCGAACCGTGATGGCCAAACTGTGGGCGATCGAAAAAGCCGCACGTGTGGAGGCTTGGTTGGCATGACCCACCCCTTGTCTTTTGCGCAAGCGTTTTTGTTTGTGCC